>WQUP01000195.1 GCA_009782015.1 Endomicrobiia bacterium
CTTTAGTTTTTCACATATCTGTAAGCAGACAGGCAGTAAAGAATCGGAGTAGCAGCAAAAAATGCCGTCGATACGCTTGCTGCGGCAGCATCTTATCACTCCTTCAATATCAAAAGCACTTATCTGGTAAGATTCATCCGCTATGCGTTTTGCGGGGGAATGGAGATAATCGTCATTTGCGTAGTAATCTATTACTATCGTAAAAATCCCCATGCTCTTTGCCTTCTCCACGACCTTGCGGATCGCGGGCGTGCCGCCAAGGAATAGGAGTTTCTTACCCAATATAGATTCCATTTATGTATACTCCTTTTTCACTAAATCAATAGGCGCCCTTACTTAGAACCACAGTTATAATTGTCTTAAAGATAAGTTCGATATCCAAAAACATATTTCGTTTTTGTATATACTCCAAATCTAGTTCTATCAAATCATTGAAGCTAACGTCATTACGGCCGCTTATCTGCCATATGCATGATAACCCGGGCTTCACTAGCAGGCGCTGATATTGATACTCGTTCATTTTCTCTTGTTCGTGTGTGACAAACGGCCGCGGGCCTATTATTGACATAGAACCGTGCAATACGTTAAAAAGCTGAGGAAGCTCGTCCAAGGAAGTACGCCTGATAAATCTCCCTACCCTGGTAATACGGGGATCTTCCTTAATCTTAAAAAGAGGTCCGTCGGCCTCGTTGAGATGCTGTAACTCCATCCTCAGATTTTCCGCGTTTTTATACATGCTGCGAAATTTAAGCATCCAAAATTCTTTTCTGTTCTTTCCCACGCGCTTTTGAATAAAAATTGGATTGCCGAAATCGTCTATCATAATCGCGGCTGCGATAAGTATCAAGAATGGGAACAGGATAATTATCGCTGTCAGCGAAAAAACAATATCAAAAGCGCGTTTTACAATGTCATATATGGGTTTTTCGTAGAATACGAAACCCGTCTGTATAAAAATTTCCTGATGGCGCGGATATCCGTATGCTGCCTCACTTATATCATTCAATTCCGCAGACAAAGGATTTTCCCCCAATCTAAAAATATCACTCGCACTATGTAAATTTTTCGTTTCCATATTAATACTGACTGTATTTGACTTTTCCTGCTTCCACGCCGTGCAGTACAACGCCTGTTACATTTTTGCCGGCATTTTTTAGCAAGTCCAGTGTTTTTGACAGTTGAGGGTGAACAGATTCTCCGTTAATGGAGGAAATCACTACGCCGTCCATCAGATGCAGGATGCTCAGGGCGTCGGATACTAGATTCAACGGTGAAGTATCAAAAATAATATAGTCGTAAGACGCTTCCATTTTCTCAACAAATTCCGCAAAAGCTTTACTGGCCAACAATTCCGACGGATTTGGCGGTACTGTGCCGGAGCATAGTACCGAGAGATTCTCATACGCCGTGGTTTGTAAGTTTATATTCATATTGCTTATACCGGACAAATAATCGGTCAAACCGGGTACGTTTTTGATGTCAAAGAAGTGATAAATACGGGGCTTGCGTAAATCGCAGTCAACGAGCAGCACTTTTTCGTCTAGCTGCCGCGAGAGAGCGATGGCTAAATTGACGGCTGTAGTGGTCTTGCCCTCCATGTTTATTGAACTGACTATCGCTATTTTCTTGCATCCATTTTTTATAATTGAAAAATTTAGATTTATACGCGCTGTGCGATATGCTTCCGCGTATTTATCCGATATTGAATATGCAAATTTCATTTTTTTCCGGCTTCGCCGCTTTCTGCGTTCTTTAGCGCATATATCCCCCACTTCTGATAGAATATGCAAGCCGTAGCGTTCATATAAATCATCTGCGCTTTTAATCTTCGTATCCATTAAGTCCCTTATAAATACAATCAGCGCCGCGATAAGCAAACCGGCAAGCGCCCCGACGGCCAGATTTGTCTTTAAGCTTGGCGAAACGGGCTTGGAATCCATCACCGGCTGATCCACAATCTTTAAGCTTGCGGTTTCCTGAATGCGCTGTATTACCTGCGGCGCGATTTTGGTCACAGCCTGCGCAACCTTAAATGAGTCGTCCGGAGATGTGGTTTTAACCGTAACCTGAAAAATTTCGGTGGAATTCATTATAGAAAATGTAACTAATTCTTGCATTTCCAGATCTGTATATGAAAGTTTAACGTCTTCATTGATTTGATGATAAAACGATAGCGTATCAAGCATTTGCACATATGTGCTCACTATCTTTTGAGCCAGGTTGACCGCTGATAAATCCTGATCAGCCGACTGCTGCCCTGCCACAGGCACGTAAACATAAAACTTAGCGGAAGATTCATACTGGTTCTTCAACACGTACCTAGTTAGGGCAAACGCGGCAACAGCCCCCAACATGGCGAAAAAGCACAGTAAAAATTTATTTTTCAACATTAAGCCGAACAATTGCCATAAAGATATTTCCGTTGAGGATTCCACTCCAGAGCCACCCCCTTTTATTTTAACAGCAGAATAAAAGAAGGCACGTTTGATTATGTCGTCAACCCAAACAAACCATTTTTATGGCGTTTGAGTTTGTCTAAAAAACCAAACATGCCTTTTATTCAGTTGGATTTTGTCAGGATCCATTCCGCTATGCCCTGCCGGTTGTCAACCGGAAGTTTTTTAAACAGGTTATGGATATGAAATCTGACGGTTTCTTCGGAGATAAACAGCTCGGCGGCCATCTCGGCGTTAGACATGCCCTTATTTAAGCATCTGAGGATACGAGCCTCCCTGCGGGTCAATTTGAATTCGTCCGCGATGATGGCTATCGTTGGCTCCGGATCGCCGGCGCCGATAATTTTTTCTCGTATCGCCTTGACATGCCGGCTCACTTCGGCGGCTGTCAATTTGAGCTTGCGCGCGATGTCGCGCTGTGTGTCGCCTTCGGTAAGCAGCAATGCAATTTCCCGTTCTTCCGGCAAAAAGATATCGCGAGCGCTGCCCGCCAGTTCTGGCATGCCGCTGCTTTCATCCCATTGCTCCGGCGCCGGGTTTTTCTGGTCTGGTATAATGATTTGCATTGTCTGGTACAGCCGCGCATCTAAATGCTCTATCTCCCACACTGTTTCATTCCGCCGACTGGCCGCTTCATAGATCTGCATGAGCACGCCTAATTTCAGCGTGTCGACATGGCTGTATGTATGGCAATAACATTCGCCGCCGGCGCAAAACCGCGTGTTTATATGTTTCATGGCTTCTGCCAGCGTTTGGGTGTCCGTTACCTTAAAATATACTGCTATGCTCGGATTGCCGACCCTAATCCGGTTTTCGTTCGCGGCGATATATGCTTCCAGGAGGCGGGGATCTGTTTTCGCGAAAAATAAAAAAAACGCAAGATCACAGTCCAGTATTTCACTGACGTTAATCGCGTTATCACCATCTCTTGTCATTAGTGAAAAGTACAGCCCGCTGTCTAAAAAGCAATCGTTAAGCCGGCGAAAAAAATCCCCAATCTCCAATCGGTCCGCTCTAAGTTCCTCGGCTGAAGAGGCGAAGTAAGTTTTAACCTTGGTGATCATAAACACCCCCCGCTTAGAATACAAGGTAAAAATAACACAATTAATAAAATTTGTCAATAAATCGCATTTAACGACAAAATGGGAATGAGTGGAAAACATACTCGAACCGGGCATAAACTGCATGCCCGATTCGAGTAAGGGGCGCCTCGGGCATAGATTTCATTAAGCAAGCTTATGAAATCTATGCCCGAGGCTGG
>WQUP01000196.1 GCA_009782015.1 Endomicrobiia bacterium
CTCGTTATATATAGCGCCGCTGTTATTGTCGAATATTACCAAGCTTCCGGAGCCTATATTAAAATTTATCCTGGCGTCGAAGCTGTTAGATAATGTCCTGCCGTTGTTATTATTGCTGAATGTTATCGTGCTTCCGGAATCCGCATTAAAAGTCAATTGGCCGGTGTTGGATATGGCGCCACCGCTGTTGTTATCGAATATCAGCATGCTTGCAAAATCCATATAGAAGTTCATTTCGCTGCCGTTAAATACCGCTTCTCCGGTATTGTTATTATTGCTGAACGTCATAATGCTTCCCGAACTGTTAAAATTTATTCGGCCGGCGTTGAATATTGCTCCGCCCCCGTAGTAACTTGCCGTATTGCCGCTGAATGTCAGCGCGCTTCTCGGGCACATGTTAAAATTTATAAGACCGTAACCGCCGTTGTATATAGCGCCGCCGGAATTCCTTACAGTATTACTGACGAAAAATATCGTATTTCCGGAAACCGTATTGAAATTCATTGAGCCGTTATTATAAACGGCTCCGCCCATGAGATTTACTCCGGCGGATGCGCTTACGCTGTTTCCGGCAAACATCACATTGCCGCTTGAGAAAGCAATAGCGCCGGTATTGTATATTGCTCCTCCCAGATACAGCGCCGAATTGTTGCTGAACGCCGCAGAATATCCCGAAGACATATCAAAATTTATCGAGCCCGTATTGTATATCGCTCCGCCGTAATATCCGCTGCTGTATACCGAATTGCCGGCAAACGTCACATTGCCGTTTGCAAATGTCAAATTCGAAGCATTGTTATTTATCGCGCCGCCGTTGTAAATCGATGAGCGTCCGTTTACAAAATTCATATTGCCGTTAAATGAAGCTGTAGTATTTGAAAAATTCAAAATTCTGTAATAACCCATGCCGTTGAGCGTCACGTCGCCGGAAAAATCAACAGGGCCTGCATAGTTGACCGCCGGAGAATTAGCCTCAAGGTTTATGGTGTCCGTAGTGAAAACTATGCTCACGGCGCCGCCGTTTATTGCGCCCTGAAGCTCGCTAAAGTCGCTTACGTTTACCGCAGATGCGTCGGCTCCGGCAAATAAGAATACAACGGCTGCAAACAGCAGAGTTTCAATCTTTAATTTTTTAAACATTTTCTTCTCCTCCTTTACTATGATAATTTACAGAAATTGCGACGGCTGTTTTATTTTACCGTCACAGCAAAAGTCTGCCAAGCGCGAATCCGCAGTATTTCTTATGCGTTAGCGCGTCGCAAAACAGCATATTTTTCAAAAAAAATAAAAAGACCGCCGTATGTATTTATAACGGCGGTCATAATTCCATCAAAAACATATAAAAGAGGATATATTGTATTGTATATAATTAAGGAGAGTGTAAGAGCTTTCCCTGTGCTGTAAAAAATTTATTCTTATCGGACTAAGCATTTGCATTTCCAAGTTGTATTATTTTTGCTTAAGTGCCAAACAAATTTTAGTTTATTTTTATCTATTTTTCAATTCAGAATCCTCCCTCCGGCTACGACTACAACAACAGTGTGGAGTTTGGAGTGTGAAGTGTGGAGCGAATGGGTTTTCGCTTTGCGAAAACATATTAATATGTTTCGGGGACACTGTCCTCGAAACACAACAACTCCACTCTTGGGACATTGTCCCTCCACACTGCCGTTAAACTCCAAACTGTTTTTACAATCCTTCCAAACTTGAAAGCTCCATCTGCTTCAGAAAATCTTTATTCGATTTCGAAGTCAGCAGTCTCTTGCCCAGCTCTTCCATAACTTCTATCGAGTTCATGGAGTTCATCCATTTTCTCAGTATCCACATCTTGTTTTTCTCGTCCTCGTTGAGCAAAAGCTCTTCCTTTCTGGTGCCCGAGCGCAGCAAGTCTATGGCTGGGAATACTCTTCTGTCGGCAAGCTTTCTGTCAAGATATATTTCGCAGTTGCCGGTGCCTTTGAACTCTTCGAATATGACGTCGTCCATTCTGCTGCCGGTTTCCACAAGCGCGGTACCTATTATTGTAAGGCTGCCGCCTTCTTCGATATTTCTTGCGGCGCCGAAAAATCTCTTGGGGCGCTGCAAAGCGTTTGAATCAAGTCCGCCTGAAAGCACTCTTCCGCTCGAAGGTATTGCGGTATTGTAAGCTCTTGCAAGCCTTGTTATTGAGTCAAGCAAAACTACAACGTCTTTGCCGTTTTCAACCATTCTTTTCGCTTTTTCGATAACCATTTCCGCAACCTGAATATGTCTGTCCGAAGGCTCGTCAAACGTGGACGAAATGACTTCGCCTTTAACCGAGCGCTGCATGTCCGTAACTTCTTCGGGCCTTTCATCTATCAAAAGCACCATAAGCTCTATGCCTGGATTATTTTCCGTAATCGCGTTAGCTATTTTCTGAAGCAGAACGGTTTTTCCCGTGCGCGGCGCGGCGTTTATCAAGACTCTCTGGCCTTTGCCTATCGGAACGAGCATATCGATGATTCTTGTGGAGATTTCCTCTTTTTTGGTTTCAAGTACGATTTTTTCATTCGGATAAAGCGGCGTAAGGTTGTCAAAAAGAGAACGTTCCCTTATGTTCTCCAAATCTTCCTGGCCGTTTATTGATTTTACCTGTAAAAGCGCGAAGAAACGCTCCTGTTCTTTGGGAGGCCGCACATAACCCGCGACCGTATCGCCTTTTCTCAAAGCAAACTTTTTTATCTGTGAAGGAGAAATGTATATGTCGTCCGGACCCGGCAGATAGTTGTAATCCGGCGAACGCAAAAACCCGAAGCCGTCCGGAAGTATTTCCAAAACGCCCTCATCGTAAACGAGATTGTTTTCTTTTGTCTGCGCTTCCAAAATTTTAGCTATCAGCTCCTGCTTTCTGAGTCCCGCAATCGAATCGATTTTCAGTTCTTTTGCAAGCTTGGTAAGATCCGCCATAGTGCGTTTTGACAGAATCGATACATCAGATTTCTCTTTTTCCATTAACTCCTCCAGAGTTTAGAGTGTGTCGGCAAAATATACTCGCTTGCGCATATTTTTCCGATACACTCCGGGCACGCTTTAAAACTTTTCATTTGTTTGATTGTTCTTTCGGAATGAGTCTGCATTTTTGATTTGATTTTTTCCGTTAGGTTTTTTTTGATTTGTTTTTTGGGGTGCATCATTAAAAAGCAACGTGATTGTATATTATTTTTTTTCGGCTGTCAAACTTTAGCCGCGCGCGGCTAGAAGCTGAGAGAGCTGGGAAGCTGAGAAGTTGAGCAAAAACAAAGGCTTTTCTGCCGTTATCGCCGTTGCTCAGCTTCCCAACTTCCCAGCTCTCTCAACTTCTGCCGTTATAGCTCGTTGTTGCCCGGGACGCTTTTGCTCTGCATTAAAGTTATAAAATCGTCGGATTTCATCATTCCGAGGTCTTTATTGCCTCTTGCTCTTACGGCAACCGAGCCGGCTTCTTTCTCTTTGTCTCCGGCAACTATTATATAAGGTATCTTCTGCATCGCGTTTTCTCTTATCTTGTGGCCGATTTTTTCGTTTCTGTCGTCAAAAATTACGCGTACGCCGCTATTGCGCAGTTTATGATAAAGCTCTTTGCAGTATTGGAGCTGATTTTCATTGATATTGGCAATCGCTACCTGCACCGGAGAAAGCCACAGAGGCAGTGCGCCGGCGTAATGTTCAAGCAAAACGCCGATAAA
>WQUP01000197.1 GCA_009782015.1 Endomicrobiia bacterium
TTCGAAATTGTTCGGCGAAAAAGGGTCTGATGCGTGGTTTGAAATGAGCGCGGAAGAAATACTGAAAGACACGGACGCGTGCTGCCCGTCGTGCCGTTCGAAAAATTTGAGAAAAGAAGAAGATATACTTGACGTGTGGTTTGATTCCGGAGTATCGTATGAAGCCGTTTTATCGAGCGGCAGCTATAAAGATCTGGAGTTCCCGGCAGATCTGTATCTTGAAGGAAGCGACCAGCACCGCGGATGGTTTCAGACTTCTCTCATTCCTTCAGTTGCGATAAAACAGACCGCGCCGTATAAAAACGTTTTAACCCACGGCTTTGTGGTGGACGGCCAGGGGAAAAAGATGTCGAAGTCCCTGGGCAATTCTATTCCTCCGGAGCAGATAATAGCCAAGTACGGCGCCGACGTTTTAAGGCTCTGGATAGCTTCAAGCGATTACAGGGAAGACATAAGGATTTCAGACGAAATTCTTAAAGGACTAAGCGACGCTTACAGGAAAATAAGAAATACGATAAGATTTTTGCTCGGAAATATCGGCGGCTTTGATCACAAAAAGGCGTTGCCTTTTAAAGACATGCAGGAGATAGACAAATACGCGCTGAGCCGTCTGCAAGAGCTTATAAATCAGACGACGTCCGCTTACGAAAGCTACGAGTTTCACAAAGCGGCGGCTTCCGTGAATAATTTTTGCACGGTCTTTTTGAGCGGTTTTTATCTCGACGCTCTTAAAGATATTCTCTACTGCAATAAGCCCGGCAGCAAAGAAAGGCTGAGTGCGCAGTCGGCGATGTTTGAGATATGTTCGGCGCTTGTCAGGCTTGTTGCGCCGATTATTTCGTTTACCGCCGAAGAAGCCTGGAAAGAGATAGTAAAAATATCTCCGTCGCTTCCAAAGTCCGTTTTTCTTGCTGACTTTCCGGTGATGCAGAGCAAACGGATTCTTCAGGCAGAGACGCTTGAAAAGTGGGAAAAGATGCTTGAGGTCAGGCAGAGAGCCCTTGGCTCTTATGAAAAGTTGAGACAGGATAAAATAATAGGCTCTAATCTCGAAGCCGCGTTGAATATCTCTTACGGGACTAAGTACGCCGAAGCGTTTAAGGACGCTTATCTTTTGAGTCTCGCTCTCGGCAGCTGGGATATAAAGTCGTCGGCAAGCGGAGACGAAGAATCATTGTCGGTTGAAGCGGCAAAATCCGAATACGGCAAATGCGCAAGATGCTGGAGACACGTTGCCGGCATAAATGCCGATGAACTTTGCCCGAGATGCGCAGAGGCTTTAACGGCGGAAGGCTAGGGAAAAGTTCAAAGTGCAAAGTTCAAAGTGCAATGAACTGAAAAGAGGCAAAGATCTTCAGTTTTGTCATCCTGAAAAAGCGAAGCTTTTGAAGGATCCAGGCCTCTAGATCCTTCGTCGGAAACAAAGTTTCCTCCTCAGGATGACAACAACAGATAAAACATTCTTGAAAAACAAACTATATATCTTGGAATAATTCCCAAATGAAAAAACCTGTCGCGCTTGCCGCATTTTTAGTTGTTCTCGATCAGCTTACTAAGTATTTGGCGTCTGCTTTTATAGCATACGGCGGGCATGTCAAAATAATACCGCTTTTTAACTTCTTCAATCTTACAAACGTCGGAAATACGGGCGCGGCGTTCAGCTCTTTTCAGGGCAAGAATGCCGCTTTCATCATTTTTGTAGCCGTTTTTTTAGTCGCGGTATCGGTATGGCTGTATAAGAATAAAAATAAACTTAATACGCTGCAAAAGTACGCCTTTTGCATGATCATAGCCGGCGGAACAGGAAATCTCATAGACAGGATATTCAGAGGCGCGGTCGTTGACTTCCTTGATTTCGGAATAAACAATCTAAGATGGCCTTCTTTCAACGTAGCCGATTCGAGCATATGCATAGCGGCTGCGCTGATTGTGATAGACATCTTTAGAAGCAGAGTGAAGAGTGGAGAGTGAGGAGTGAAGATACGGCAAAGACTTTTGCAGTTGCAGTATCTTCACTCTCCACTCCTCACTCTTCACTCTGTAGTTAAAAAAGGATTTTAAAATGCATCCAATTCTGTTTCATTTCGGACATATCACTCTTTATACTTACGGTTTGTTTGTCGCTCTCGGATTTTTTGCCGGCTCCATGTACATATCCTACGGCGCAAAGAAAATGAACCCGCAGATTATATCGCAGGATGAACTGTACTCTTTGCTTTTCTACACGGTAATATTCGCTTTAGTCGGCGCGCGTTTGCTGTTTATAATTACGGAGTTTCGCGAATATGCGGCTGCGCCTTTGAATGTTTTCAAAGTCTGGGAAGGCGGACTTGTCTATTACGGCGGTTTTATAGCCGCGCTTTTATGCGTGATAATATACACATGGAGAAAAAAAATATCGATTTTGGCTTTGGGAGACATATTTGCGCCGGCTCTTGCGCTCGGACATTTTTTCGGCAGAATAGGCTGCTTTTTTGCAGGATGCTGTTACGGCAAAAGCTGCGAACTCCCTTGGACTGTTGTTTTTAACAATCCAGATACGCTTGCGGCGCGCGGCATTCCGCTGCATCCCACGCAGCTTTATGAGGCATTTTGCAATATAGTTCTTTTTGTTTTGCTGTACAGATACAACAAAAAGCCTCATGCCAACGGTCTGACAATTGCGTTTTATTTGATTGCTTACGCCTTGTTCAGATTTACGATAGAGTTTTTCAGAGGCGACGACAGAGGCGCGCAGTTTTTGGGGCTCTCAATTTCACAAGCAGTTTCTATAGTCATATTGCTGATTGGAATTTTTCTTTTTTATAAAAGAAGCAATAGCGGCAAAGTGAAAAGTGAAGAGTGAAAAGTGAAAATACAGCGTTGTCATTGCGAGCCCTGAAAGGGCGCGGCAATCTAGAAAATAAAACTGTTGTTTCCGTTAGCTTTCTATTTGTTGTTTAACGTCAACATTGATACACAACAAACGCATGAAAAATTGAGTTTTTTGTCATACCGACGAAAGTCGGTATCCATGTTCGCAGTTAAAAACGCAAGGAACAAAAAATTTTTAGCAACAATGGATACCGGTTTTCACCGGTATGACAAAAGAGAGTATATCCGATGAAAGAAAAAACAATATACGAAAAGTTTGAACGTGAAAGGGTGGACTCTTTTCTTGCGGAAATCTATAAAGAGTATTCTCGCTCGCACTTTCAAAAACTTATAGAGAGCGGAAAAGTCTTTGTTAACGGCAAAGAAGTCATTGTCAGCCATAAGCTTAAACGCGGCGATGAAGTGGAAGTTATTTTTGAAAAAGAAGAAAGTTTGGACATAAAGCCGGAAAAGATAAAGATTGACGTCATTTATGAAGACGGCGACATAATAGCCGTAAACAAGCAGCCCGGAATAGTCGTGCATCCTTCTTACGGGCATCCTTCGGGCACTCTTTTAAACGCGCTCATGGCACACTCGAAAGGCAAGTACAATCCTTACCTTGTGCACAGACTGGATAAAGATACTTCAGGTCTTATACTTTTTGCCAAAAATGAGAAAGCCAAAATAAGCATATCTAAGCAGCTTCAAAACCGGGCGATAAAGAAAATATACTATGCCGCCGTAAAAGGAACTATAGTCGAAAATAGGGGCAGGATAGAAGCTCCGCTCGGACGTTCTCCGCAAAACAGAAAGCTGATGTC
>WQUP01000198.1 GCA_009782015.1 Endomicrobiia bacterium
GTGCGGTATTTCTATTTTTAGTTTTGAAGATATGAGTTTATTGGACATTGCCGTAAACAGCGGCCTCTCGGCTTTTGACTTAAAGCTTGACATAGGAACGGGAATTATAACGTTGTCCAAGCCTTTTACCGCGCAATAAGTTTTTGCCAATTCGTATCTTGACGCATAGCCGGAGTTTGTAAGGTGGTAAGTGCCTTCCAATCCGCAATCAATAGCTTTCATACATGCATCTACTATATCGAAAGTGAAAGTCGGAACCGACACTTCGTCGGCGCTTATTTTTAAAACGCGGGATTTTTGAGCCCACCCGTTAAGCTTATAAAGGAAATTTTGACTGCCGTCGCCGATAACCCAGCTTAAGCGCAGCACAAGAGAACGTCCTGCAAGCTTCGCTTTCTGCTCTCCTTCAAATTTACTTTTGCCGTATGTGTTTAAAGGGTTCGGCGCATCGGTTTCCGCATACAGATCGTTTTTTCTGCCGTCAAAAACATAATCCGTGCCGAAATGAATCATAAAAACGCCGGCCGCCTTGCACTCAAGAGCCAGCATTTCCACGGCGTCTCTGTTTATCGCAAACGCTTTAAAAAGATTATCTTCAGCGTCGTCCACCAGATTATAAGCCGCGCAGTTTATTAGCAGATCCGGCTTATATTCGGCAAAAACGCACCTGACTTTATCTTTATCCGTTATATCAAAAATATTTTCGGCAGGGGCATGATGTCCTATGCCTTCGGCTGAAAAACGTTTTATAAATTCTTTGGCAAGCTGTCCGGACGATCCTGTCAATAAAACTTTCAAATGAACTCCTTTTTAACGGCAGAGTGAAGAGTTAGGAGTGGAGAGTGAAGATACAACAACTACTCTGGATTGCCACGCCTGCTTCGCAGGCTCGCAATGACGAACAAAAAAAACTTTGCCGTATCTTCACTCCTCACTCTCCACTCTTCACTCTGTCTTTAGAAGTTGTATTCCGCTTCTTTAAACGGCGGAAACTTTGAATCTTTTTCAGACACGGACGGATTTTTAGTATTCCACGATATGTTCAAAAAAGCGTCGTTGTAAATTATTCCTCTCTCGTGCTCCGGCGCGTAAACCGCGGTACAAAAGTATTCAAATTCTGCGGTTTCCGATAACACTTCAAAACCGTGCGCAAAACCTTCGGGGATATAGAGCATGTTGTATTTTTCCGAGCTCAAGTTTACTCCGACCCATTTGCCGAAAGTCTGAGAATTTTTGCGCAAATCTACGGCGACGTCGAAAATTTCGCCTTTCGCGACTCTGACTATCTTTCCTTGAGCGTAAGGCGCAAGCTGGTAATGAAGGCCTCTTAACACGCCTTTGGATGATTTTGAAAAGTTTATCTGCACTATTTGAGACTTTATTCCGGCCTGCTCGAAAGCCTTAATATGATAAAGCTCCGAAAAGAATCCTCTGGAATCTTCAAATCTTTTCGGTTTTATGTGCACTGCTTCCGGTATGGAAAGTTTTTCAAATTCAAAAGGCATTTTTTTACTCCAAGAGATTTTGTTTTACTTCGTAGTGTTCTCCTGCTGAGAGCATATAGATTCTTCCGACGCCGCTCCTGACAACTGCCGTTCCGGATATAACCCCCACTATTGTGCCCGGGAACTCTTCGGAAAAGGCAATCTTTGTGTTAGGGCCGAAAGTAACCGTTGCAAGCCCCGCAAGATCAGCTTTTATATCGCCGTATCCGCCTTTTATGTCAAGCCTGAAAAGCTCTATTGCTTTCGTTATCGGATTTTTTGTTATAAATATTCCCTGGCGATTTCCGAGCGCGACCGTTACCGTCTTAAGCAGACTTACGGTCGCCGCCCCTTTTACTGCGGTGACTTTTGAGCCGTATAAGAACTCGGGGATATCGGATATATTTTTATAATTTACGCTGTCGCCGTCAGGCGTCTTTATATTTACGGTTCCCGTAATCTTTGAAATCTTTACCAACTCGGTCGCCCCTGCGGCGCAAAAGGCGGTTATAATCACAAGAAGCGCAAGAATTATCTTTTTCAATTTTATAACCTTTTTTACTTTTTTTTCGTCATTACAAGGAAGAACAAAATTCTGACTAAGCAATCCCGAAACACAAATCTGACATAAAATACATTTCCATTGTCTAGATTGCCGCGCGACTGCGTCGCTCGCAATGACGGCAACGGCTTTTTCAGCCTAAATAAACTTCGACTTTGCGGGTTCCGCCTTTTGAAGCCGGAATGAGATTGCCGGATATTTCTTCGCCGTCAACCGTTATTCTTTTGACTCCGGCATTTTTTTTCAGGGACGGATTCAAAAATCTTATATCGTAATGCGCCCCGCGGAATTTGATGCTGAGCGTCGCGTCTTTAAAATCTTTGTTTGCAGGAAGTTTCGGGTCTATTCTCAAGCCGTCAAGTTCCCCTCTCACGCCGAAAAAGAAGTTCTGGAAAAGATATCTTGTCCACGCAGCCGAGCCCGTAAGTATGGGATACTCTCCCCTGCCCGCGATATTGGGATTGTCCGACGAAACATAGTACTCCGGTATCCACGGACCGCTCCTGAACACTTCGTGTTGATGCGTTAACGGATTTACTCCGGAAAAGATTTTATAGGCTTCTTCAACTTTGTTTCTTCTCAAAAGAGCCCATACGAAAAACAGGTTCGCGTGGCAGAAAAGAGCGTTATTTTCTTTTGTGCCTGCGGCAAAGCCCGTAATTCTGCCTATGGTTTTATCGAATTTCAGATACGGCGGATAGTTGAGTTTTAAAGCGCCTACTTTTTTATCGTAGAGATATTTCAGAACGGAATTTATCACCTTGTCAGATGTTCCGGCTTTATCAGCTCCGCCGGAAACCAAAGACCAGGTCTGGGGCATGAGCATCATTTCAAAGTCGTCGGACGAATGATTTTTCTTTGACAAAGCGTTCTTTTTAAATATTGTGTCAACGGGTTTGCCGTTGTCAAAGATATATCCGCTGTAATAGCTGCCGTTCCACGCCTTTTTATTGGCGTTTGCTATAGAAAGCTTTGCCTTGTTTCTCAAATCTTCCAAAATGTCTTCAATCTTTACTTTAATTTTTTTGCCGCTGATATTTCCGTTGACTTTGGCAAGGTACTTTGCAAGCGTTTTTTGGCGCTCTTTTGCCGCAATATCGGCAGTCGAATTTCCTTTGCTTATGAGAAGCGAAAGCTCTTCAAAAACTTCTATTTCCGATATGTTTTTTTGCTTTGCGACTTTTTCTAGCAGGTTTGCGACTTCGTTGCAGTCAAGAGCAAGGCCGAAAGTAAAAGTTACATTTTCGCCTTTCACCTGATCAACGGCGTCATTCCAGTCAGCCCTTTTCTGTTTCAAAAGATTATTGCTGCCTACGTCGTAGAACATAGTCAAAAGCTGCACGAGCAAATGTTCAATAACCGTTCCTTTATAAACCGCGCCTTTGGCGCTTTTCTGGTTTCCTATGGTTCCGGCTTTCCAGTCCAAATCTTTAACCTCGCCCCTGCTTCTGTAGCCATCTTTAAAGTAAGCTATGCCGTCTCTGAAAAGAAAATCATAATCTCCTAAAAAATTTATAAGTATCATTACCGTTTGCGCGGTCCAGTACGGATGATCGCACCACAGC
>WQUP01000199.1 GCA_009782015.1 Endomicrobiia bacterium
TTGCGTCTATTATTATGTCAAAGCCTTTCTGGTTGTCCAGCCTCGAAACGCATCCGAAAAGATATGCGTCTTCCTTAACGTCAAAACCGCACATCTTTTGCAGCGCCGCCTTGCAGAGTTTTTTGCCCGCAGGGTCGCTTTTTGAATAATTTGCCTCGATATGTTTGTCGGTCTTCGGATTCCAATACTCGTAATCTATGCCGTTCAAAATTCCGTATATATCGTCATGCCTTGAGTTCAAGACGGTTTCCATTCCCCTGCCGTTGAACTCTTTTATCTCTTTGGCGTAAGTCGGGCTGACAGTGGAAACAGCGTCGGCAAGCTGTATGCCGCACTTCATAAAATTAAACGTATTGTAAAATTCAAGTTTATCCGGCGTATAATCTTCCCAGGAGAAACCCGCGGTCTCGACGACATCCGGCCCGTATGAACCCTGATATGCTATGTTATGTATGGTGAAAACCGACGATGTGTTCCAGAAAAAGCCGTCGTTTTTGAGGTTTGTCTTGAGATATGCGGGGATTAGGCCGGTCTGCCAGTCGTGGCAGTGTATTATGTCAGGCCTGAACATCATTGCCTTCAGCGACTCCAAAACCGCGCGGCAGAAAAATATGTATCTTTCCTTATTGTCGCCGTAATCCATGCCGTTGTCGCCGTAAACGCCCGGGCGGTTGAAGTAACGCATGTTCTCTATGAAATAGACGATTACGCCGCCTTCGGCGGTGCACGTTTTTATCCTGAAACTCTCGGTCTCTTTTCCCACCGACACCTGAAGCCTGTAAGGAAGCGTTTTGAGATTGTATTTTACGCCGTCTATGGAGCGGTACTTCGGCATTATTATTCTTACGTCATGCCCTAAAGACTTAAGATACTTCGGAAGAGTCGCCGCAACGTCGCCGAGACCGCCTACCTTTACAAAAGGAACGCATTCGGAAGCGGCCATTAAAATGTTCATTCGCTTTCCCTCAGGTATTTTGCCGCATCTTCAGGGGATACCGGATTTATGTAAAGTCCCGTGCCCCACTCGAAACCCGCGGTTTTGGTGAGTTTCGGTATTATCTCGAGATGCCAGTGGTAGTGTTCAAGATTGCGCTCTTTAAGAGGAGCGGTGTGTATAAGCGCGCTGTAGGAAGCATCGTCCAAAACGCGCCCGAGCTTAGCAAAAACCACTCTTACCAGCTGTGAAAAACTTGCTATTTCTTTTGGGGAGATTGAATCAAAGTCCGAAGAGTGATTTTTCGGGAGAACCCATGTTTCAAAAGGGTAGCGCGAAGCAAAAGGGCACATCGCCGCAAACATATCGTTTTCGCACACTATTCTTGCCTCGGATGAAAGCTCCTGCGAAACCGTATCGCAGAAAACGCATCTTTCCTTGTAGAGAAAATAATTTTTTCCGCCGTTGACTTCTTCCCTGACCCTCTTAGGAACTATCGGCATTGCTATAAGCTGCGAGTGAGGATGCTCTATGGTGGCGTTTGCCGCAAGCCCGTGGTTTTTAAAAGCCAGTATAAATTCAAGCCTGCTGTCGTTTCTCAAATCCCTTATTCTGTCTATAAACGCCTTGTAAACCGTTTCGTAATAATCCGAAGTCGCGTTTATCTCTTTGAGATAATGGTCCGGCGTTTCGATTATTATCTCATGAGCCCCGACGCCGTCCATCCTGTCGTACATGCCTTCTGCGCGCCTCTTAAGCGAGCCTTCGATTTCAAGAACAGGCCTGTTATTGGGCACTACCCTTAGATTCCAGTCCTTAGTATTCGGGCTTCTTTTAGGATCGCCCGAGTAAGCAAGTATCTCTTTTCTTGTCAACGCCTCGTTTCCGGGGCAGAAAGGGCATTTGGATATGTCTTTTGGGTAAGATTCATACGCCGACGGCATTATCTTGCTGAAAGCTCTTGACTGGTCTATTATAACCCATCTGCCTATGATAGGGTCCCTTCTGAATTCGGACATTTATACCTCCGATTAACAACGGCAATTACGAACAACAATTACAACATCTTTATTCTGTCCAAAGCCTTGTTAGTTTCAGCCTTATTCGGGTTATACTCAAGCGACTTTTGAAGCAGCTCTATCGCTTTTTTCTTATCGCCCGCAGCGTACGCCTTTATGCCTGCATCGTAGTATTTCTGCGCCAAATCATTCATTATTTTTTCTTTTTCCCTCAGCGCCGGAGCATAACTTTCGTCGTAATTGAGCGATTTCTTCAGTTTTTCAAGCGCCTCTTCCTGCTTGTCGTTATTTATCAGAGCAAGAGCTTCCTTATAATATCTGTCGGCAATTATGTTTTTGATTTTTACCGTATAATCTTTTATCGACTGGCTCAAATCGTAATAGCTGTTGGTGACGGCTTTTTCCCTCAGCGCTACAAAAGCGCGCAAAGCTTCGTCATATTGTCCTTTATTGTAGATATCTATGGCCTGATTATAGGCGGTTTCCATCTCTTTCTGTATTTTTTGATTTGAAGAAAGCACGGAATCGTCTTTATCCGCGACTCTGGTTACTTGTTTTTTTCCTGCCGCCGCCTGTTTGGAAATTTCGGCATACGACATATTAAGGGCTTTCTTTGAAAGCTCGTAATACTCTTTTGCGTCGGTTCTGCTGGGGTCTGAAGCGTAAACGGCGTTAAAATACTGGGCTGCCCTTTCGTAGTCGGCTATGTTGTAATAGTCCATGCCCTGCGTAAACATCTTGTCGGCCTGCATAGCATTCACTTTCGACACCTGTTTGTTTATAATCGCCATATACTGCAAAGCGCCCGGATTTTCCGGGTCTATGTCGAGCAGATCTTTAAGCTTGTCTTTGGCAAAAACAAAATTGCCGTCATTGTAATACTGCATCGCTTCTGTCCAAAGCGAGATTATTTTATCTTTGTTCTTTCTTCTGTTTTCCTGCATTTCTACTTTTCCGAGCTTCTCGTTTATTTTAGAAAGCCCGGCTTCGGCTTCGGCGTTTTCGGGATCTACTCCCAAAACCCTGTAATAGTAGTTTCTCGCTTTCACGAGATTGTTTCTGAAAAACTCAAGATCGGCCTTTCTCAGCCACCTGTCGGTCTGAACGGCAAGGTTTCTGTCCTGCGAGTCGAGATCGTATGATATTTTTTTCAGGTAATCCTTTGAGGCCGCATGGTCCGGATATATGGCGAGTATCTCTTCAAAATCCTGTCTTGCGGTTATGTAGTCTTTGCGCTCGTAAGCTTCTTTGGCCCTGTTAAAGTTGTATCCCAGATAGTAGTCAAACACTTTGTTTTCGTTGGAAATCCCTCCGAACATGAAACCAGCGTTAATCGTGTGCTGCGGCGAACAGCCCGAAGCCATTGACGAGAAAGAATAGCCTATATTAAAAGAGTCGAAATTAAGAAACAATCCGGCCGTAAACCCCGAATGAATATCGTCATTGTACTCTCTGTAGCCGGCTTTAAGCGTTACCGGATAAACGGGCGATATTTCCGCTCCGGCAGCCGCTCCGGTTGTGCCGTTTCCCGGGAACAGATGTATGATGTCCGCAGTAAAAGCGAGTTTAGCTTCTATGGGAAGCTCGTATCTTAAGGCAAAATCCACATTGGAAGGAAGATCAAAAGCGTCAGCCGAGCCTAT
>WQUP01000200.1 GCA_009782015.1 Endomicrobiia bacterium
CTTCTGAGATTATGTCCGTCGTAGTCAACCACGTAAAGCTCTTTAAATTTGCCGCCGCCGTCGTTTATGAAAGCGATTCTTGAGCGCGCTATGCCGCTTTCTCCGGTAAATCTTTTTACTATTTCGTCGCTTATTTCGTGGGCTAGCTCTCTGTAGTTTACGCCGTCGTTTCTGAACTCGCTGCTCCAGATGGTCTCTTTTGTCACGACGTCGTAGAGTTTAACTTCAAACGTTATCCTGTCAAGCTTGGTTTTTACCGCGCCCGTAAAAAGAACCGACGCTCCCTTTTTCTCCCAAAACAGCATCCTGCCTTCAAAACCCACGTTATCTTCCGGATCTCCGGTAATAACGTTGAAATATCTCGAAAGTATCAAATCGTTTTCAATGACTTCTTTCAAAAACTGCGCATATTTTACGTCTTCCGAGGTTTTATAAGGCGTGGAAAAAGATTCTATCGCTATGTCGGACCTTTTGCCTGTCGCCGACAAAGACAGATATACGTCGCTGTCTTGGGAAAAAGCCGCAGACGCACAGATGACGGCAAACGCAAACGAAACTAAAAATTTTTTAAACATGTCAGTTCCTGTATTTGAATTCAAAGTAAACTCCCAGCGAGTCTCCCGAATAACTTTCCGGCAAAGGCGGGAAAGGGCTTGCCCGCTGCGCCGTGTCCAAAGCATATTTGTCATACTCGTCATTGCCGGAAGATTCTTTTACGGCAATATCGGTAGCCGTGCCGTCTCTGTGTATTTTAAAGTAAACTAGCGCCCGGAGCTTGCCGTAAGTATCCGCCCAGCGCCACTCTTTGCCTATCTTCTTAATTATCAGGTTCGTATAATAAGCAAATTTAAAATTTTGCGCGTCGAAAGAAACATTTTCAAACTGCGGGCCGCCTACGGCGGCGTAACGCTGCTCCGAAGGCGGAGCCTGAACGGTCTCAACCTGAGGCTGGACAACGGGTTGCGGCTCTTTAACCTCTTCTTCTTTTTTCGGAGTTTTTTTTGGCTGAGGTTTCTGTTTCGGTTTAGGCTTTGGTTTTTCTTTGGCCTTCACCACTATGTCTTCTTTTTTAATCGGCTCTTCTTTTTTTATCTCTTCTTTGGGAACAGGCTCGGGCTTAACTTCTTCTTTCTGCTGCACGGCCGGCGGCGGCTCGGCAGAGCGCTGCGCCGGAGGATAAAAAGTAACGTCCACCGGAGCCGACACAAAAACAGGCTTATTCTTTGCGAAAATAGGATAAAACACCAGCACGCTGTGAATTACTACGGAAATAACCAAAAAAGTTAAAAAATCATTTTTTCTGAGCATTATTATTGTATATTCTGATCTTTTCTTTTGCACTCTGGGCTTCAGAACTCTGCGGAAAATCCCTCACTATAGAGCCGAACACATCCATAGCTTCGCTTTTTTTGCCCGTAATATCGTAAGCTAAGCCGATTTTGAGCCTAGCCGCCGAAACCAGATCGGATTTCTTATAGTTCTGCTCGACTTTTTGATACTCCGCAACGGCTTTTTCCCAGGAGCTCTTTGAATAAAAACATTCTCCCATATAAAACTGCGCCTGCGCCGCAAGCTCCGAATTCGGATACTTATCTATGAAATTCTGAAATCCCGAGTAAGCCAAATCGTACTTGCCCATGGAATAGTCGCTGTACGCCATCTGATAAGCCTCGGAAGGAAGAGGAGTTTCGGATCTTTCGCCGGCGGCGCTCTGCTTCTTTACTTTGCTTTCAAGCTCCTGCACTTTCTGGGAAAGAGCGGAATATTTGCTTTGCAAATCGTGTATCGATGCGTTAAGAAAGTCAACGGTTACAAAAGCGCTGTCGGCTCTCGCATACAAATCGGCGTGGTTGGCCTGCAGCTCTTTGAACTGTATCTGCATCTGGGCGACTTCTCCCTTCAAATCGGACATATCTTTGGACTGCATCGGCATACATCCGGAAATAAGAAGCGCGGCGGAAAAAAATACAATATAGCCGTATTTCATTTTATTCCCGTTTTATTGCTGCAAGATTTCTTTCGTATCGACTCTTCTGTTTTTTGCCCATCCGCTTTCATTGTTTCTTGCGTTAACGGGTTTTTCCGAGCCGTATGATATTGTGGCTATTCTGTTAGCCGCAACGCCGAGCTGAACGTAGTACTCTTTGACTTTTACGGCCCTGCGCTGTCCGAGAGCCAAATTATACTCAACAGTTCCTCTTTGATCGCAGTTGCCTTCAAGAACAACTTTGATATTCTTATTATTGAGCAGATATGCCGCGTTTTCTTTCAGCGTTGCGAGCGAGTCCTGACTTAAATCGCTCCTGTCGAATTCGAAATACACGGACTTAAGATTGAGATTTTTATCCCTGTCGCCTCTTAAAGACGGCTCGTTTGCAAAATCATAGGCTTCAGAGCCCGTAACGTCCTGCCCCTCGCCCAAAGTATTAACATCCTTTTTTTTGCATCCGCTGCAGCCTGCCGCAAAAACCATGCATCCCAACATCATAAAAAGAAAAACTTTTTTCATGCCTTCCTCCTGTCATTTTTATGCTAAAAACCTGCTAAAATACAATTCGTTTTATGTTTTACATTTTATATTTTATACAGCCCCGTGTCAATTATGTGTCTGCCTGCCGTTTTCTATGTACTCCTTAAGATATTGACCCGTAAACGACTTTTTGTTTTTTATAATCTGCTCCGGAGTTCCTTCGGCTACTATGCGGCCGCCCCTTTCGCCGCCTTCGGGGCCGAGATCTATTATCCAGTCTGCCGTTTTTATGACGTCCAGATTGTGCTCTATAACCAAAACCGTGTTTCCCGCGTATGAAAGCCTTTGCAGCACTTCCAAAAGTTTACCGACATCTGCAAAATGAAGTCCGGTTGTCGGCTCGTCAAGTATGTAAATCGTTCTTCCGGTCGCCCTTTTTGAAAGCTCGGTAGCAAGTTTCACTCTCTGCGCCTCGCCTCCCGAAAGCGTAGTCGCGGGCTGGCCTATCCTTATATAACCCAAGCCGACGTCTTCAAGCGTTGCAAGTATCCTTTTAAGCGCAGGTATGTTTTCAAAAAACTTCGAGCTTTCTTCCACGGTCATGTTTAAAACTTCATCTATGGTTTTGCCTTTATACCTGACCTGAAGGGTCTCATCGTTAAATCTTCTGCCGCCGCACACGTCGCACTTTACGTATATGTCCGGCAAAAACTGCATCTCCACTTTCAAAGTTCCGTCGCCCTGGCAGTTTTCGCACCTTCCGCCTTTTACGTTAAAAGAAAAGCGTCCGGGCTGGTATCCTCTGGCTTTTGCCTCGGCGGTCTGGGCAAACAGATCTCTTATGGCAGAGAACGCGCCGGTATAAGTTACGGGATTTGAGCGCGGCGTTCTTCCGATGGGCGACTGATCCACTATTACGACTTTGTCGATATTCTCAAGACCTTCCATATTTTTAAACTTCCCGGGCTTTTCTTTTGAGCCGTAGAGCTTGTGCGCCAGATTTTTATAGATTATCTCATGCACCAGCGTTGACTTACCGCTGCCTGAAACGCCGGTAATGCACACAAATAATCCCAAAGGCACCGCCGCATCTATATTTTTAAGGTTAAACTGCGCCGCGCCTTC
>WQUP01000201.1 GCA_009782015.1 Endomicrobiia bacterium
CTCCGCTGTACGTTAGAGCCTTGCCGTTATTCTTGTTCGGATCCAGAACGCTCAGCGTTCCGTCTTCATTTTTGATCACCGTCACATAGTGGTTTGCGTTGACCCATACTATTGCTTTATCGCCGGCATTCATTCCTTTTACAAAGTCATCCGTTTTAACGGAATATCCCGCGGACTGTATTCCGTGCTGGTTTTCCACAATCATAACTGCCGCCGCGCTTATTCCGCTTGTCAAGCTCTGCTCGTTAAAATTCCCTATGGACATTTCAGCGCACAATGCCTGCAAAGCCAGCAATCCTTCGCTTACTCCGGACAGCACATTCTTCAACGCGTCCGACGCGCAGTTCAATATGCTTCCGCCTTTGGCTAAATACTCCTTTAATACCGCCATCTCCTTATTAAACGTCGTGCCTTCAGGCAGCCCGTTTTCCGCATCTATTTTCTTGCACTCTTCTTTTGTTTTGTCAAAATTCTTTATTACTTCATCCCTGCTTAAGCCTGTCTGGTTCATTAATGCGTTTACCGTCGCAGGATCATACTCGCCGTCCGCTTGCGCGCCGGATTTTGCTTCTCCGCCGGCAGCGTTTCCAGCGGCCTCCGCTTTTTCCGCTATCGCGTTAAGTTTCGCAGCTATCGCTTTTCCGATAAAGCCTTTCATATTTGCATATTTACCAGCTATCGTTTTCAACTGCTCTGTTGAGCCGGCTTTTAATATCGCCGCCCTCTCTTTTGCCGTAAGCGACGTCCCTGATAAACTTAACGCTGCGACAAAACGGGCGCCGGCTCCTTTAAAGCCTTTGCCGTCAACTGCTTCAAACATTTCATCCTTCGCCTGCGCCAATACCATGTCTTTTTCAACACCTGCCGCAAACTCTGCCTTCCCTTTATTTTCCTCTTTTGCGATAACCGACAAAAGCAATACCTTAAACGCAACGCCTTTTCTTTCCGCTTTTATATTGTTTACCGCAGCTTTAAGCTCATCCATATTTTCCGCGACGGCTACCGCTTTCTTGTCTTCGCCGCTTAAATCCATATTCTCCATAATTTTATTCGCGGACAATTTCGCGTCATTGAAAACCGCCTCTTCACCGCTTGCGGATATCGCTTCCGGGGCAACGCCGTCTAATCTGCCGGCAAACACTCTGAGCTGTTCGCCGGAAAATAATCCTTTTAAATTCTTGTTTATACCCGCGTCCTGATCTTTTTCTTCTCCCTCAACCAAACTTATTCCCGTATCCTTATATGTGTTGCCTTCCATATTTATAACATCCGATGCATCCGTCACATCTATGCTTCCGCTGCGGCTGGCATAGGACATCTGCCCTCCGGATTTTCCTACGAAAATATTATCCCCGGTAAGTTCGCTTGTATATAGCGATATCTTTGCCTTCTCTTTATTATCATCATTATCTCTGACCGCTATCAGCTGCAGCCCCGCCAGGTTGGAAGCGCTTGACTGCACCATTGCGATAGTAACTTCCGACGCGCTGTTCTCATCTTTGGGGTTCTTTTTTACAGCCGCCTGAAGCTTAGACTTCTTTTCATCCTGGCTTTCTTCGTTTACCTGCCGGTTCTTCGCCAATTCCGTTTTATCTTGTTTTACCGTTTCTTCTATTTTCTTCCCTGTCGTTTTATCCGCATCTATATCCTTTGGCGTTCCTTCATTATTTGCCTGTTTCTTATCTTTCTGTGCCGTGTTTTCTGTTTTTTTCGTTCCGGCTGCCGCGTCTTTAACGTCCTGACGGTTTTCCGTACGGCTATCCGTCGCCTTACTCTCGGTCATGTACTCCTTGCCCACTGTATCCTTATACTGCCCGCCGGGCTGGCCGCCTTTGCCGAAAAACTGATCTACCCTTGCCTGCACGTCCTCTTTCTGTTTCTCGAACTTATCTTTATTTTTATCCTTGTCTATAAGCTGCCCGTTATTGCCGATTACCGCTATCACTTGTCTGCTCTTCAGATCTACCACAGCTATGGGCTGCGCCGAATCCTTCTTCATTACGTTGCCTTGCTCCGTCACCGTTATCGCCTGCTTGCTCATCGCTATCTTGTCTTCCTGCGACAGCTTTACCGCTCCGCCTAAATCCCCTACGTTTATCTGCTGGTTTACGGGGCCCGTCGCTCCGCCGCCGGAAACGCTTCCGCTCGCCATCTGCTGCTTTACCGTATCCTGTTTTTCCTTTAAATCCTGCGTCGTTCCTTCCGCTCGCGCCAGCGCAGGACTTATTATATTGAGCATAAAACATGCCAATACTATCAGCGACACGCCCTTTAAAAACCTGCCTCGCCTCCAGTACGTTTCTAAGTAATCTTTGATTTTCCCTTTAAGTTTAATCATGGCTCCCCCCGTCCTTATTTTATTTTTTGAGTCTTTTTTTCTTTTTTGTAAGTCATTTTTTACGCCCATAAAAAACAACAATCTCGGCATCATGCTTGTTATGCCGAGATTGTTGTCTTCCATAAGTTTATAAAATTCAAGTACGCTGCGCCGTCAAATATCTTTCTGCGCCTTATTCCTGCTATAAACGCAATAAATCCTAAAAATACAAAAAATACAGCTCCCGTCGTTTTCTTTCCTGCATCGCAAATCCCAAACACGCTGCTCAAAGAATATGCGCTTGCCGCGATTTTTTCGTTCTTTTCCAATATCACGCTTCTTACTTTCTTCTCAAACGTCTGCTGCACTATAGCCGCCTGCGCTCCGGCCTTGCTGTTCTCTTTGCCGCCGGTATCCTGCTTGTTTGCCGCCGCAGACTTATGTTCCCATGAAACTTTTAAAATTCCGCCTAAATAACCGCATACCTTGTTTGATACGCCTATCATCGAACTGTTGCATTTGCTAAACATCGACACCGCAACGTTTTGCGCCGCCGCCACCGCTATCACAAATAAACTGTACCGGCTTATCTCCACGGTGCTGAACGCAAATCCGTTTACCAGCATGCACGTGAATATAAACAATGCGCAAAGCCTCTTCTTATTAACAGAAGAGAGTTTACCTCCGACGCCGCGCGATATTGTAATATTCCCGGCCATTTCTTACACTCCTTGCCTGTTCTTCAAACTTTTGTTCTCATAATATAATTTAATAATTTTCAATTTTTGAGAAATATATGTGAAATAATTGCAAATCTTTTTTAATGGCAATATATTTTATGGCATTTTAAGAGATGTCAGCAGCCGGCATTTTGCTAGACACGATTTCAGGTTTTTTGTAGAATTAGGCAAACATGAAAAAAAAATCTCTTTTTATAACCATTGAAGGCGGAGAAGGCTCGGGGAAAACCACGCAGTCGCTCCTTATTAAAGAGTATCTTGAAAATAAAGGTTTCAAAACGCTTCTCACAAGAGAGCCCGGCGGCACTGCGCTGGCCGAAGCGATAAGAAAGATTCTTCTTGAGCCTGAATCCAATCTGGTTCCGTTAAGCGAACTTCTTTTGTATGAAGCCGCAAGAGCCCAGCACATCGAAGAGATTATTTTGCCCGCTCTAAAAGCCGGAAAAGCCGTTATATGCGACAGATTTACCGACGCGACCGTAGCGTATCAGGGTTTCGGCAGAAAAATAGACGTCGCGCTGATCAACAAGCTGAAC
>WQUP01000202.1 GCA_009782015.1 Endomicrobiia bacterium
AAAATCGCCATTGTCTTTTTTCTGGCGGCCTGCATTTTGTCAACCTCGGCTTTTGTGCATTCGCGCGAATACGAAAATAAACGCGCTCCGCAGCCCGATACCGTAAACAAAGAGATTATATACGACGCAATAATACACTACAAAAACGGGCTTATGCAAAATCCCGGAGATGCAACGCTTCTTATGAAGTACGCCGACGCTTACGAAGCTCTCGGAGACGCGAATAAAGCCGCCGAAATACGCAGGAGAATTTTGCCGCAAAACGCCAAAAACGGCGCGGCGGAGCAAAGCCCGGAAGAGCGCTGATATGAAACTTTACGCCATAATCGGTTACCCTGTAAAACACTCTTTTTCGCCGCTGATGCAGAACGCATGGTTTAAAGAAAAGAATATCGACGCGCTTTATCTCCCGTTTGAAACGCATCCCTGCAATTTAGAAAAAACAATGGAAGCGTTTAAAACGCTCGGATTTTGCGGCATAAACGTAACGGTTCCGCACAAGACCGCAGTTATGAAATATCTTGACGGCGCAGACAATGCGGCAAAAAGCATAGGCAGCGTGAACGCCGTATCCGTAAAAAACGGAAAGATGTTCGGCTCGAACACCGACTACTCGGGCTTTTTGGACGATTTGGCTTCAAAAAAAATAAAAGTAAGCGGGAAAAAAGCATTTGTTTTCGGAGCCGGCGGAGCTGCAAGAGGCGTGCTGTACGCGCTAAAGCAGGCTAAAGCGGACACGATATGGCTGTCAAACAGAAGTTTTGACAATGCGAAAAAGCTTGCAAAAGAGTTTGCCGTCAAAGCCGTAAACGCAAATGAAACTCCGGATTTGCTGCCATACGCGGATTTAATCGTAAACGCTTCGGCGTGCGGCATGAAAAAGGATGACGTTCTTCCGTTTGAACCCGCGCCGCTTAAAAAGAATGCCGCGGTTTACGATCTTATTTACAATAAAAAAACTCCTTTCGCCGGCCTTGCCCGCAAAAACGGGGCAAAGTATTACTCCGGAGAAGGAATGCTTATAAATCAAGGCGCACGCGCTTTTAAAACATGGACCGGAAAATATCCGGATGTTAAAACCGCGGCCGCTCTTTTTAGAAAATTTGCGAAGTAACGGAATACTTCCGAAAATTTAACGTTGAGGTAACTTATTATGCTTATTTGGATTGTGAGAGTGTTAGTCGTTTTGGCAGGACCGCTTATCGCCTATTTTCAAATCGAACCGACTTTATCCGGCGCGCTTATCGGTTTGGCGATTTCGCTTGCGATAGTGGCGCTTGAATACGTTTTTCAGAAAACGCCGCTGGACACGCTGGTTATTTCGATAATCGGCATAATAATGGGTTTGGTCGCGGCAAGAATTCTGGATTTCGGAGTTTCTCTTTTGCGTATCGAAAAAGTGTCGGAACTTTTTGACAAGTTCTCCGTGCTGATAGGAATACTGTTCGCTTATTTCGGCATGATTGTGGCGGTGAGAAAAAAAGACGAAGTGGATCTTCTCGACAGAGATATATTCAAAACTTCCAAAAAAAATGTTTACGAGCCCGTTCTTTTGGACACAAGCGCGATAATCGACGGTCGCATATTCGATATGTCGGAGACCAGGTTTATTCTGGCGACGCTTGTCATTCCTAAATTCATCTTGGGTGAACTTCATACGCTTGCGGATTCAAACGACGCAATAAAAAGAAACCGCTCTAAAAGAGGCTTGGACATCGTGGCAAAACTCCAAAAATCCGAAAACATAACCACAAAAATATACGAAAAAGATTATCCGGGCATAAAAGAAACCGACACCAAGCTGACCGAGCTTGCAAAAGAGCTCAAATGCAAGATAATAACCACGGATTTCAACCTCAATAAAATGGCGTCAATACAAGGCATAACCGTCCTCAACATAAATGATCTCGCAAATTCCCTAACGCCGATATTTCTTCCCGGAGAAAGCGTGATGATATTTTTGGTAAAAGAAGGCGCGCAGCAGAATCAGGCGGTAGGATACCTTGACGACGGCACCATGGTTGTTGCGGAAGACGGAAGAAAATTCGTAGGAAAACGCGTGGAGCTCAATGTTACTTCCATAATACAGACTTCTTCGGGAAGAATGGTTTTCGGAAGAGTTTCCGAAAACAATGTTCCGCCCGTGCAGCAGCAGACGCCAAACAGCGCCAATCAGGGATATAACCAAAACCGCCAAAGAAACGGCGGCGGCAGGAACTGATGAAAGCCGCCGCGATTATAGTCGCCGCGGGATCCGGCAAAAGATTTGGCGGCGCAACGCCCAAGCAGTTTCTAAAGCTTAACGGAAAACCGGTGTTTCTATGGAGCGTCGAAGCGTTTGCTTCTTTAAAGGTTTTCAAGCAGATAATAGTTGTCGCGCCAAAACAGTATATAATTTTTGTTAAGTCGTATCTTCACTCTCCACTCCTCACTCTCCGCTCTGCAGTTGCAGAAGGCGGCAAAGAAAGATTCGACTCCGTGCGGAACGGATTGCAGGCTGTCGGCAAAGACATCGATTTTATAGCCGTACACGACGCAGCAAGGCCGCTGATAAACAAGCGCGACATCCTTGCCGTTCTAAATAAAGCCGCAAAGTGCGGCGCGGCAATAGCGGCGGAAAAGACGAAAGACACGATAAAAATCGTAAAAGACGGTTTTGTAAAAACAACTTTGGACAGAAGCGTTTTATGGAACGTTCAAACCCCTCAAATCTTTGAAGCCTCTCTTCTTAAAAAAGCCTACTCAAAAAAAATACCGGCAAATATCACAGACGACTCGATGCTTATAGAAAAATCGGGCGTCAAATCAGCCGTTGTAGAAACGAAATTCCCGAATTTTAAAATAACAACCGCGCAGGATTTAAAACTTGCGGAGCTGATATTATAAAAATGGTATAATGAAACCATGACAAACAAGATAGATAAAATTGCCAAAGAATTAAGGGCTGCCCTTAAAAAGTCCGTTAAGGATTTTAAGGGATTATATGTATTTGGTTCTCAAACGAACGGGAAATATACCAAAAACAGCGATATTGACGTAGTTGTGCTGCTGGGAAATTACAACTTGGAAAAACTTGACGCCGTTTGGGATATAGTATCTTTCTTAAATTACAAATACGGCGTAGTTATCGATTTGCAGCCGATGACAAAACGCGAATTAAAAAGGAATTATATATTCAACAACGAAGTCGTAAACAAAGGGATATTTTATGCCGCAGCATAAAAAAGAATTGATAAAATTTGCCGTAGAAAAATCCAAAACCGCATTGCAAACCGCAAAAGAAAATATAGCTTCAAAGAAACTTGAAGGAGCGCTAAACAGAATTTACGAAAGCTCTTTTGCGTACAGACAAAAAAGCGATTATGATTTAACGTATATCCCAGATTTAGACACCGTGCAAACGTTATTGTCAAAAGCAGAATTTTTTATTGACGCAATTATTAAAACAATATAAGATGACGAAGACGAGTAAAATAAAAAACTTTGCCTTTGCAGTTTCCGGACTTCCAAACCTCTCAACTTCCCGTCTTCTAAAAAGTAGCTTTTAACTGGTCAGAGGGACGGGGGCAATTGACCACAGCAAGATTGCGG
>WQUP01000203.1 GCA_009782015.1 Endomicrobiia bacterium
CTTGCCAAAGCGCTTGAACTTTCGAATAAAAGCCTTACAGAACACAATAAGCATATTCTTAAGCTCAGGGAAAAACTTAAAAAAGGCATTGTCGAAAAGATACCGGAAATAATAATCAACGGCAGCAACGAGAAAGCCGTGGCAAACGTGCTGAACGTCAGTTTCAATTACATAGAGGGCGAAGCGATGCTTTTAAAGCTCGACATACGCGGCATCGCCGCTTCCACAGGTTCGGCCTGCGCTTCGGGCTCATCCGAGCCTTCTCATGTTTTATCGGCGATGTGCGTTGATCCGGTAGCGGCGCAGGGTGCCGTGCGTTTTTCTTTCAGTGTCGACAATACCGAAGAAGAAGTGGATTACGTCTTAGAAGTTCTTCCGCAAATCGTTGCGGAACTCAGGGCGATGTCTCCGGTGTGGAACTCTAAAAAATAACGAAAAAGTGACACCGCAGGTGTCAGTTTTCAATTCTCAAATTGCAAATTGGGTCTTTCTAAAAACCTCTAAAACCGACACTGTCAAACTGGTGTCATCCCGAACTTGTTTCGGGATCTCGGAAGTTTACTTCCGAAACTTGTTTCAGCATCTCGTCGTAAAAACATTAACGGCAGATCCTGAAACAAGTTCAGGATGACGCGGCTATGGTGTTTTTAGAGAAACCCAATTTGCACTTTGTACTTTGAAAATTGAACTTTTTTGTTGATATGGAAGTTAATATGAAAAAAATTTTGATTGCAATGTCCGGCGGCGTTGATTCCGCGGTGTGCGCGCACATTCTTAAGGAGCGGGGTTTTTATATAGAAGGAGCAACGCTCCTTTTGCACGACTGCGTCAAAGACGAAGTAAAAGACGCGAAGAAAGTATGCGATTTCCTCGGCATAAAGCATCATGTCTTTGAATTCAAAAAAGATTTTTCGGAAATAGTGGTAAAAAACTTCATAGAAAGTTACGTATCCGCAAAAACCCCCAATCCCTGCATTGTCTGCAATGAAAATATCAAGTTCGGAGCTTTGCTCCAAAAAGCCATAGAACTCGGCTTTGACAAGCTTGCCACCGGGCATTATGCGCGCATCGAAAAGAAAAATAATTTTTACAGGCTGAGAAAGGCCGCGGACGAACAGAAAGACCAGTCTTATGTCCTTTATAGATTGAGCCAAGCCCAGCTTGGTTCGGTTTTGTTTCCTTTGGGAGATATGACCAAAAAAGAAGTCCGTAAAATCGCGCAAGCCGCAGGCATTCCTTCGGCGCACAGAGCCGAGAGCCAGGAAAACTGTTTTATAGAAGGAACTTATACGGATTTCCTTTTGAAAAAGCTCGGGGCATCGCAAGCCTCTCCGGGAGATATTTTCGACACGAACGGAAAAAAACTCGGTAAGCATAAAGGTTTGATTTACTATACGATAGGGCAGCGCAGCGGTTTGGGATTGACCACGGAAAAGCCGGTCTATGTAATAAATATCGACGCAAAAAATAACGCTTTGGTCGTAGGTCCGAAAGAAGAAATTTACTCGAAAGAAGCCGCGGTTGAGGATGTCAGATGGAGCGCGGAAAAACCTGCGTTTCCCGTTAAAGCTTTTGTAAAGATACGCCGTATGCACAAGCCCGCAAGCGCGGAAGTTTTTGAAGACAAAGTCGTTTTTGACGAACCGCAGGCTTCGGTCACGCCGGGGCAGTCTGCCGTATTTTATGACGATAAAGATTTTGTCATCGGCGGAGGATTTATAACGGCAGAGTGAAGAGTGAAAAGTGGAGAGTGAAGATACGACAAAGCTTTTTGTCGTCATTGCGAGGCGGCACCCGATTAAGACACTCGAGTGTAAACTCCGCCGCCGAAGCAATCCAGCGTAGTTGCCGTATCTTCACTTTTCACTCTCCACTCTTCACTCTGTCTTTATTTAAGTTTCCATCCGTAATCGTTGTGGTATACCATCAATTTTGTCATGCCGCCGTCAACCGTTATGTTTTCTCCGGTGATAAAGCCGGCCTCATCGCCGCACAAAAATAAAATCGTTTTTGCTATGTCTTCAGGCCTTCCTACTCTTCCTGCGGGATGCTGCTTTTTATCGGACTTGGAATACTTTGGCAAATATTTACCGTCTCCGTGGTATGCTCCGACGTCTATCCAGCCCGGGCTTATGCTGTTTACCCGCACTTTGCCGGAAAGGCTTACGCTCAAAGCGTGCGTGAGCGAGACGATAGCTCCTTTTGCCGCGCTGTAGCTCTCAGTATCGGGCTGCGACATAAACGCTCTGGTTGACGCGATGTTGACTATGCTCGCGCCTTTATTGAAATTGTCTTTAAAAAGCTTTGCCAGCATATACGGAGCGGTCGCGCCCAACATTAATATGTAATTGAAATCGTCAAAACCGCAGTTGCTGAGCAACCCGCGTTTGCCAAAAAAGCAGGCGTTGTTTATGAGGAAATCAACGTCGCCGTATTTTTTTATGATTTTATTTGAAAAATCAATCAAAACGCGTTCTTTTGTTATATCTCCGCAGACAAAGAGGCATCCGCCTCCGTATTTTCTTGCCAGAGCTTCGCCGGCTTTTTTATCGGTGTCTATTACCGCGACTTTTGCGCCTTCCGCCAAAAACTCTTCGGCAGTGCAGCGGCCTATGCCGTTTGCTCCGCCTGTTATTACACATACTTTGTTTTTAAATTTCATTGGACCTCCGGTGAAGATAATTGTGTCTTTCTAAAAACCCTAGTTTGTCATTTCCGCACCCGATTAAGACATTCGAGTGTAAACTCCAGCGGGAATGACACGGCGGGACAGGGATTTTTAGAGAGACCCAATTGATAATTAAAAGGTAACATTAATATCTTATCATTGTTAACTCAGCTTTTTGCCGTTCAGCCGTTGCCACGCATCCTCGCATCTTCGCATCCCTGCATCGCCGTTATTATACACGCTCCTAAAAATTGGGTTTCATCATAGCCGCCCGTCGATAAAATCAGGCTTGACATTTTAATTATAAAAGCTTATAATTTCGCTCAATATGTCAAGACCATCGCAAAACATCGATAAAAAGCTCATAGAGCTTGGCAAGAAAAAAACCATAGAGAGCGGCATAGCCGGTCTCAGCATACGCTCTATCTGCATTGATTCCGGAATAAACCTCGGAATGTTCTATTATCATTTTAAAACCAAGGAAAATTTTATCAAAATAGTTTTCAAAAGTCTCAATGAAGACCACATGAGATATCTTGAGCAGCAGATTGCCGGAGCCGCAACGCCTGTTGAAAAACTTAAAATATGCTTTATGAAAAACGCGAAAATGATGGTAGAAAAAAGGGGAATGTTCGAGTCTCTTTTAAGAGACGTTGGTTTTGAGGAGTTTTTTAAAGAGCTGATGCTTGAAATAAGAGAGATGTGGAAGAATTTTTTCTATTCTATTATAGATGAATGCAAAAAAGACGGAAGCCTTGACAGTTCCGTTGATACGGGTTTGCTTTTGGACGTGTTTACCGGAACTATAAACTCGCGTCTGCGCAATTTAGCGTTCGGCAAAGAACGTGCCGCGGCATCTATAGATGCCGAAATAGAAAAAACGATTGATTTTTTAATGGAAAGATTTAAATG
>WQUP01000204.1 GCA_009782015.1 Endomicrobiia bacterium
AGAGTTGGAGCCTATTACGGTTCCGGCTTTTATTATTACGTTTTCGCCGATAACCGTATAATGTCCGATAGATACGTTGTCTTCGATGACCGCGCTTTTATCGATTATTGCCGAGCTGTGAATCATTCTTTTTCCTTTCAACAATTAATAGTTAATAGTGAATAGTTAATAATTTCGGAGCGGCTGCGCCGCAATATTTATCGTGCGCAAAGCGCACTCAATAACTATTAACTATTAATTATTCACTATTCACTCTTTATTCAGTTCGCCTCTGTTCGTACTAAGTCTCGCGATTCCGCGCTGTGAATTTTTTATAAACGCCGTGATTTTTTTGACATACGGCGAAGGGAGATCGGCAAGTTTAGCTAAAGCTTCCTCAAGCGGAAGCTTTGACATAAATAAAACCCTGTAGGCATTTTTAATATCTTCTATTTCAGACAGCTTCATCGCGCGCCTTTTCATCCCTATGACGTTGAGGCCTGCCAATACGGCCCTGTCTCCCTGCGCTATCGCAAAAGGTATTATATCCATCGAGACCATCGCGCCGCCGCTTATCATAGCGGATTCGCCTATTTTGCAAAACTGGTGTATTCCGATGCTTCCGCTGAGTATTACGTAATCTCCGATCTCAACGTGTCCGGCAACTCCGCTTGTGTATCCGATTATGACATTGTCGCCGAGTATGCAGTCGTGCGCTATGTGCGCGCAGGCCATCAGCAGACAGTTTTTACCGACTATGGTCTGCCCTGCCGCTGCCGTGCCTCTGTTTACGGTTACGCATTCTCTTATTGTGGTTCCGTCGCCTATTACGGCTTTTGTTTTCTCGCCCTGATATTTGAGATCCTGCGGCCTTTTGCCGATCGACGAAAAATTAAATATCTCGCAGTCTCTGCCTATTTCGGCATATTCAATAACGCACTGCCCGTGTATCTTCGTGCCGCTTTTGATTGTCACGTCAGGGCCGATTACGGTATAAGGACCTATTTCCACATTTTCTTCTATTACCGCGCTTTTGTCGATTATTGATGTCTGGTGTATCATGATTTTCCTCTTATATTAAGATGCAAGGATGCGAAGAGGCGAGGATGCGGAGTAACGACACAAAAAGTCTTTGTAATCAGTTGTTACCTTGCCTCTTCGCATCTTTGCATCTTCGCCTCATTTTTCTTTATCGACTATTATGAACATAAACTCCGCTTCGGTCGTAAGCGCGCCGTCCACAAACGCCTGTCCTTTGACTTTTCCGCGCCTTCCGCCGTCTTTGAGGATTTCGACTTTAAGTTCAAGCAGATCTCCCGGCTTTACCGGCCTGCGGAACTTTACGCCGTCTATCGACATAAAATAAGCAAGGCACCCAGCCATCTGGGGCCTTGAAAGAAACATTACGCACGACGTCTGCGCCATGGCTTCTACTATTAAAACTCCGGGCATTATCGGAGCTCCCGGAAAATGCCCCTGAAAAAAGCCTTCGTTTCCGCTCACGCATTTATAGCCCGTCGCCTTAGTAGGCTCAGCGTCGTTTACTTTTACTTTGTCTATCATTATGAAAGGGTATCTGTGCGGAATGACTTTTAAAACTTCTTCGTGCGTCAATATTCTTTCCCCCGCTGCTGCCGTGCCTGTGCTCATCGCCGCCTCCGCTTTGGTGTGGGTATTTTCTTTTTCGATTGCTGCTTTGCTTACAAACTCTTTGACAAAGCCGATATTATTCTGATGCCCGGGTTTATCGGCAACTATTTTTGCCTTTAAGGGCTTGCCGGCGAGATATATGTCGCCGACCAGATCCAGAATTTTATGCCTTACAAACTCGTCGGAATATCTCAACGGCTCTTTATTGTGTATTCCGTCAAGGGAAACTACTATGGCGTTCTCCATGCTGCCGCCGAGCGCCAAGCCGTTTTTCTGCAGAGCTTCTATTTCATAGTCGAAACAGAAAGTTTTTGCGGGTGCGAGCTCGTTTAAATATGCATCTTTATTTATTTCTACAGAAAGCTGCTGATGTTTTATGTAAGGATGGTCAAAACCTATCGCGCACTCGATTTCAAGCTTGTCGGAAGGATATGCCGAAATTTTCGTTTTGCCTGCCGTAAAATGTATCGGCTCTTTTAAAACATAATATTCTTTAGGCGCGTCGAGCTCTTTGCTTCCAGCGGTTGCAAGCGTTTGCGCAAACACTCTTGCGCTGCCGTCAAGAATGGGCGGTTCGTTGTTGTTTATTTCTACGGCAAGATTGTCTATCCCGAGCGCAAGACATGCCGACATTATGTGCTCGATAGTGTGCACGCGCGCGCCGTTTTTTTCTATTACGCTTCCCCTCACTGCCATGCCGAGCGCGGCATTGGACCAAAGAGCTTCTATTGCCGGCTTGTTCGGCAGGTCAACGCGTATAAATTTAATACCGTACCCCGACGGTGCCGGCTTAAATGTCACTTTGCTCTTGTTTCCAGTGTGAAGGCCTATTCCTTCAACTGAAACTTCTTTCATAATTGTGGTTTGCATTTTTACCTCAAACGACAGAGTGAAGAGTTGAGAGTGAAGAGTGAAGATACGGCAGCTGCTCTGGATTGCCGCGGGAACTTTGTTCCCTCGCAATGACGGCAAAAAAATGTCCTTGTCGTATCTTCACTCCTCACTCTTCACTCTCAACTCTTTCTTTATTTTAACTAAGTCTTTATACATTTCCGGAAGCTTTCTCATCGTGGCTCTTATCTTTATGCTGTTTTGCAGATCAGTCTGGGGATTTCCGCCTACTTTTTCGTTGTCGGAAAGATTTCCGGAGACTCCGGACTGACCGGCTATTATCACGTTGTTTCCGATTTTTAAGTGCCCTGCAACGCCGGACTGGGCGCCGACTATTGCGTTGTCTCCTATCTTAGTGGATCCCGCTATGCCGGACTGAGCTACAATCAAACAGTTTTTGCCTATCTGCACGTTGTGGGCTACCATGACCATATTGTCTATTTTCGTACCGCTGCCTATTCTCGTGGCGTCAGCCGTAGCTCTGTCGATAGTCGTATTTGCGCCTATTTCCACATCGTCGCCTATCTCTACTCTTCCTATCTGCGGTATTTTGCGGTTTACGCCATCAATGGTGGCAAAACCGAAGCCGTCGCCGCCGATTACAACACCGGGCTGCAAGACGACTCTATCGCCGATTACCGCGTCTTCCCGGATTACCACATTAGGATATATAAGACAGTCTTTTCCTATTTTTACATTTTGCCCGACATAAACATTTGGAAATATCTTGGCGTTATCCCCTACTTCAGCGCCGTCTTCTATTACAGCGTTCTGCCCGATATAAGCGTTTGCGCCGACTTTCGCTTTTGCCGATATTGAAGCCGAAGGATGAATTTTGACTTCAATGGAATTTATTCTCTCTTTTTCTATTATGCCCAAAACCATCGAGTAGGCATACTGCGGATTTTTGACTTTGATTATCGTTTTGCCTTTAAACTGCCCGCTGTCCGTATCCGCAGGAACAAATATGACGCCGGCTTTTGTGTTTATGGCGTCGTGCATATATTTTGGGTTTCCGAGAAATGAAACGTCGTTTTCCGATGCTTCGCAAAGGCCGTTGGCATTGCTCACCGCTACACCGGCGTCGCCGATAAGTTCGCCGGAAACTATTTTTGCAAGTTCAGCAGCCTTCAATTTCATTATCTGCCCTCTAATTTTTTTATGACTTCGCCGGTTATATCTTCGCAGCTCTCGCTTCCGCACAAAATGCTCTGTTTGTCTAAAACTATTTCCGCGTTGTGCCTTTTTGCTATATCGCTTAGCACTATGTTTATATCATTCATGACCAGCATGGAATTTTTTTCTTCCATGGCGACAATTTCGCTTTTTGTTCTTGCGGAAAGATCGGCGATTTTTCCCTTTTGCTCTCCGGCAGATTTCTGCGCCGCGGCGTACTTAGCCGACAAATCCGCAAGAGCGTCTGCCCTGGCTGCTTCATCGGTTTCGGTTGACACCTGAACTTGCCCTATCTTAAGACCGATGTCTTGTATCTGTTTTTGGAGCGCGTCGTACTGCTTCACCATATCCTCAATGGCGGTTTTTCTTGTCGCGGCAAAGCTCTGTATTTCTTTTTTAAAACGCTCTTTCATCGGATGAGCGTCAAATATCTTTTCCATATCGACAAAAAATATCCCGTTAGCGGCCTTCTTCTGGCGCTGAAGCGAGCCGTTTATCGGTATTTCAACGGCGAAACTCAAAGAGGCGATTAACACTAAAAAAAGAAACTGCGCTAAAATTTTTTTATACATAGAGCCTTCTAAAAAACTTTTGGATATATGGCAAAAAATGTCAGGCTAACTAAAACGACAGTATTGTTTTCTAGATTGCCGCGCCTGAAACTTCGTTTCCGGCTCGCAATGACGGCAAAAAACCATTCGCTGTATCTTCACTTTTCACTCTTAACTCTTCACTCTGCCGTTAAAAGACGTTTCCTATCGTAAAATAAAACTGCTGCAGCGTTTCCCCTGTTTTATGGTTCAAACCGTATCCCCAGTCAAGCCTGAGCGGAAATACCGGAGTGGCAAATCTTATGCCAAAACCTACGCCGGAGCGAAGATTGCGTTCGCCCGTGCCCAGCGATAAATTTATATTCTCGGGTTTGTCCCAGGTTCCGCCGATATCGTAGAAGAACGCGCCCTGAAGCACCGTTTTGCCCTTATCGGTGACTATAGGGAATTTATATTCGACATTCATAACCGCCATCACGGTGCCGCCGTTTGCGGGCCCGATTTCGGTCATGTATTTGTAGCCTCTCACCGTATCTGCGCCGCCCACATAGAATTTTTCATACAGCGGAACGGTGTCCTGCCCGCCGTAAGAGCCGATTATTCCTAAATTAAAATTAAACGACAGGACAAATTTCCAGAACGTAGGAAAAAACCACGTCGATCTTGCCATGCTCTTTACATAGTTGACATTGCCGCCCAGAGGCCCTCCGGCCACCTGAAGGTTTAAAAGCTGTCTGTTGCCTCTTGACGGATCAAAAACATAATCCCTGGAATCGTACACTATCTGAGCCAAGGCGCTTGAAGTTCTGTCTTTTGAAAGATCGGTCGCGGCTAAAATGTTCTGCTTGACGCTTGAGTCTATGTTGTAAATTTTTACATACTCGTAAGTGTATCCGAACAGCAGCGAAACACGGTCGCTTATTCTCGGGCCCACTTTAGCGGAGACGCCGACTCTGTTTTCATTGTAAGCGCTTGAGACGTCAAGATAATCTCTCACTCTGTCTATGTTGTAAGCGCTCAACGTCAAACTTGCGTTTTTATTGAATATCCACGGCTCTGTCCAGTCTATTTCGTAGTTCGTTCTTCTGGCTCCGAACTCCCAAAGCAAATTGAGTTTTTGTCCGAGTCCGAAAAGATTCATGTGCTGAAACTGCAAAGAACCCACAAAATAATCGACCGAAGAGTATCCGGCTCCGGCCGTTATCATTCCGGGCTTTCCTTCCGTAACATTAAATACCAAGTCCATTATGTCCGGCGATCCCGTAGGCAGTATCTGGGGCTCGGCGCTGTCTATAAATCCGAGATTGTATATTCTCTCTATGCTCCTGCGGACTTTGTTTGCCGCAAGCACCTGTCCTTCTTTCAAAAGAATTTCCCTGCGTATTACTTTTTCTTTTGTGGAGACAAGTCCGTCAATATAGATATTGCCGACATACACTACGGAATTTTCTTTTATGGCAAGATTTATATTCACAACTCCCTGCTCTTTTTCGTCTTTGTCCAAAACAGGGTCCACCGCGGCGTGCAGATAACCCTTATCCGAATACGCTTCATATACGCCCTGTACGGTTTCGGTTATCTTGTCCTGTTTAAATTCGTCGCCTTTTTTGACTTTTATTATCTTCGCCATATCTTTGTCGGATACGGCTTCGTTGCCGGCGTAAGAAACCGAACCTAATGTATATTTCAACCCTTCGCTTATGTTTACCGTGATAAACATCTGCGTGCGCTCGCCGTTAAACGAAGTAGTCGAGGAAACAACCTTAAAGTCCATAAAGCCGTTGTTTTTATAAAACGCATCTATCGCTTTGAGATCGTTGAGAAACACCTCTTCCTTAAAGACTTTTTTCGGTTTTGTCTTCATCTGTTTGAGGATTTTTTTCTCGGTAAACGCTATAACCCCTTCTATTTTTACCCCGCCGACGGTTATTTTGTTATTTTCGGTTATAAGGAAAGTTATGGTCATCTTGTTGGTTTCTTGATTGACCGTAGGATGAACTTCTATCTGCGCGTCGGCATAGCCGTTATCTTTGTAAAGCGCGAGTATCTTTCTCTTCGTTTCTTCAAATTTCGCCATATCGTAAAAAGCTTTCTCTTTAAGCGTGCTCGTGCTTCTCAGTTTACCTGCCGAAAACTGCTTGTTGCCCTTGAAGAGTATTTTTTCGATGAAAGGCTTTTCGTCAACCGTAAACGTCAGCAGGCCTGTTGAATCGTCAAAGCGCATCTCGGCATTGTCAAAATAGCCGAGATCTAAAATGGCTCTGATGTCGTTTCTGGCAGATTCGGCAGAATATACTCTGCCTTTTTTCGACGTTAACGCCGAAGTGACGCTTTTTGCCTTGACATTCTTCAAGCCGTCAACCGCTATTTTGGATATGATATTGGTGTCCGCATAAGCCGCAGCCGAAACGAACATTAAAAACAGTATAAAAAATGAAAGCTTTTTCATTAGAATTCCTTTGTGAAACAGGCATTACGATATAATTTGTGTATTGTATTAAAAATACACAAAAAACTCAATGCACCGCATCAGAAGTTTGGAAGTTTGAAGGCTTGGAAGTTTAATAACCGCAAAAATTTAGATTAACTCTCTTTAAAAATCCTATTGCCGTTTTTATTACTCTCTTTGCGTTATGTCATCGGCCCAAAGTTTTTCCTGATATGTAAAATAAACTTCTCTGAGCTGCCTTTTAAACGGGCTTTGTTTTCCGTCGCCCTGCGAACAAATGCCGAACCATTCGTCGTGAAAATAGCCGTCGTTTTTAGCTCCTTTCCACGCTCCCAAATCGGTATCATGCACCTTTGCCGAGCCCACCAGCCACCACTTGTCAAGCCAGCAATATCCCACTCCGCCCAGAGAGTTGCCGCGGCCGTTTCCCCAAAAGCTGTTTTTTTCGATATCCCGCCACGCGCCCTCATGATACTTCGCCTGAAAACGCTCATCCTCGGATTTCTTTGCGGAGCTGTACGCGTCGCAGCCGTACTCGGTTATAAGCACGGGTTTTCCGGTTTCAATTTTAACTCTGTTCCATAAAACGCCGAAGCCGTACGGCCCCGCATACTGGTTGAAACCCAAAATATCTACGGCCGGAGCAAATTTGTTGTAATACGGAAGAAACTTCACAGTCGCGTTGCATACGCCTACGGGGTGGTTAGGATCCAGCTGTTTTATCATGAGACAGACTTCCTGAAGAAAAACCGCGTACGCTTCGGGATTTTTGACCGCATTGGTGTTTGTTTTAGTGGAATTTACTTCTTCCCCGGGGGAGTCGTTCTCGTTGCCGAGCATCCACATGAGAATATACGGTTCGTCCTTATGCTCCAAGACCATCTTTCTTATGCTGTCTCTCATATTTTTTCTCTGAGTCTCGTCGCAATAGTCCGTTCCTTCGTGCCAACTCGCGCCGCTGCCCTTGGTGTAAGCGCCGAAAAAATTGCCCATTATCACACGTATTCCGTAAGCTCTGTAAAGGTCCCGCAGAAGCTCTTTATTAATATTTTCCGAATCGTAAATTCTTATCGTATTGCAGCCCATAGCTTTCAAAAGGGCAAAATCACCCACGGCGTTGCCGTCTGAAGAGCGGTAATTGTCTCTTTCCGAGTCAATCCAAGAGTCGTACGGGCCGTCTATTCTGCCGTTGTCGTCGTTATCTTCCCACATCCAGTCATTTGAATTGGGATACCTGCCGACTGTATCCGCCGAATACTCTATGCCTTTTACCAAGTAATCGCGCCCGTCAACCGTCATTTTCCATTTCCCGTCATTAGATTTTACAAGTTTCACGGAAGACGCCGCAGCAAAAGCGTTTACGCAGAAAACCGGCAAAAGCAGAGCGATGATGCAGAGATATTTTTTCATATTTCCTTCAATATGGTGTGGAGTTTGAAGTGTGGAGTGTGAAGTTAATGTGTTTTCGCTATGCGAAAACCTGTTAATAGGTTTCGGGGACGATGTCCCTCAGGGACTATGTCCCTCAGGGACGATGTCCACGAAACACGACAAATCCACTCTCCACACTCCAAACTCCACACTGTCTTTATTTTCTGTATTTTTTCCACAAGTCGCGGTACATAAAATACGCTTTTCTGAGCTGCCTTTTAAACGGGCTGTCCTGACCGTTTCCCTGAGAGCATAATCCGAACCACTCCTCATAAGCTCCGCCGTCAAGAAACGGGCCTATCCACTGCGCTACCATGTCATGATACGCCGGGTCGAATTCCGGAGGCGGTCCGGCTTTCCACCATTCGTCCACCCATTCGAATATCACGCCGCCCAAAGCATTGCCTACGCCGCCGGAAACTCCGGCGAGATTGTCTTCAAGGTCGTTCCATGCGCCGTAATGATAATTCGCCTGCCCTTGTTCCCTTCTGGCCTCCGTCCAATCTTTGGCAAAAGCCGGACATCCGAACTCTGTCACGATGACAGGTTTTCCATATACGTGCATAACGTCTTTCCAGAGAGGTCCGAAACCCTGCTCTCCTCTGTAAGCGTTAGCTCCGTAAATATCCAAATCAGGCGCGTACTTTGCGCATACGTCCATCAAATAGGTGTCTCCGTTGCATATCGCAACCGGCCTTTGCTGCGGATCTATCGATTTGATAAGTTTGACACACTCATTTATAAACGAGTAGTAAGCCTCGGGCTGTTTCTGTGCCTGGTTGCTGGTTCCCGCAAAAATGCCCTTTGTGCCCACGGTACCGTAATTGTTTTCATTTCCCAAAACCCACATTAAAACGTAAGGTTCGTCTTTGTACTCGTCAACCATCCTGCGCACGCTTGCAAACATCCTTTCCTGCTGCTCTTTGTCGGTATAATCGGTGCCCGTGTACCACTCGGCTCCGGAGTCAACGGCGTACATGCCCAGAAGATTTCCTATCATATACATGAAACCGTAATTTTCATATCCGTCCTTGAGCAGATCTTTGTTTAAATCAGGATAGTGGTATATTCTTATTGTGTTTATGCCCATCTCTTTCATGAGCGCGAAGTCGCCGACTGAGTTTTTGGGAGATTTGAGAGTGTCGCTTCTGTCAACGTCAACCCAGGCTTCATAAGGGCCGTCGATAATACCGTTTTTGTTTATGTCGGCGTCAGACCAGTCTCTGTTGATGTTTACAGAGCCGTTATCGGGCGTAAGGCCTACCTTTGTCGGAGAGTAGCATATCGCGCGCACGACAAACGGCTTATCATTTACGGTTATGCGGTAGTTATTATTATTGTATTCGATGAGCTTGACATTTCCGGTGCCGACAACGTTTTTAATCCCGACTTTGTCCAAATCTATATACTTTCTTTCGAAATCTTTTTTAGAAGCG
>WQUP01000205.1 GCA_009782015.1 Endomicrobiia bacterium
AGAGAGCCGCGCTTGCCAGAGCGCTCATAAACGACCCGAAAATTATTTTTGCCGACGAGCCGACCGGAAATTTGGACAGGCATACCGGCCTTGAGATTGAAAACCTTCTTCTTGAAAGCTCCGGCGAAAGAAAAGCGACGCTCATACTTGTAACGCACAACGAAGAACTTGCGGCAAAAGCCGACAGACAAATCAGGATGAGGGACGGACGGATAATATAAGAAGAGTGAAGAGTGAAAAGTGAAGAGTGAAGATGCGGCAAAGGCTTTTTGACGTCATTGCGAGGGAACAAAGTTCCCGCGGCAATCCAGAGCAGTTGCAGTATCTCCACTCCCAACTCTTCACTCCCCACTCTGTCGTTAAAAAGGGGTTTTACAATGAAGATCTATTTAGACGGTAAACTTGTCGACAGGGAAGACGCGAAGATTTCCGTGTTTGACCACGGTCTGCTTTACGGAGACGGCGTTTTTGAAGGAATAAGGGCATATAACGGCAGAGTCTTCAGGCTTAAGGAGCATTTGGACAGAATATGGGCTTCGGCTAAAGCCATAAATCTTACTATTCCCATATCAAAAATCGAGATGGAAAAAGCGCTTATAAAAACGCTTCTTGCCAACAAACAGACTGAAGGCTACATAAGGCTTATCGTGACAAGAGGATGCGGAGATTTGGGGCTCGATCCGAGAAAGTGCACCCAGCCGCCTTCGGTAATCATAATAACCGACAAAATATCTCTTTACCCGGATTCTCTTTATGAAAAAGGCGGAGAAGTCATAACCGCCGCGACAAGAAGGCTGAGACCCGACTCTTTAAGCCCCAACGTAAAATCTTTGAACTACTTAAACAACATAATGGCCAAAATGGAAGCCACAAAGGCCGGCGTTATGGAAGCCGTAATGCTAAACGCTGAAGGCTACGTCGCGGAATGCACGGGAGACAATATATTTATAGTCAAAGACGGCGGTTTGTTCACTCCGCCCGCGTCCGAAGGCGCTCTTATAGGGATAACAAGAGACACCGTGCTTGAACTTGCCAAAAATAAGCTTAAAATACCGGTGAGAGAAGAAAGAATGACGATGTACAACGTATATACGGCCGACGAATGCTTTTTGACCGGAACTGCCGCCGAGGTGATACCGATAGTCCGCGCCGACGCCAGAGAAATCGCCGACGGCAAGCCCGGAAAGATAACCGTAAATCTCATAAAAGAGTTTAAAAACCTGACAAGACTTACGGGAGTTCCTATAAAATGACATCGACAGATGTCATCCTGAGGAGCAAAGTATTTGCGACGAAGGATCTAGATATCTAGATCCTTCACTTTCGTTCAGGATGACAAACAATAATAAATATGTATGTCCCCTTGGGGCTAAAATGTGGAAAATTTTCAGATATATCATATATATATGCGTAATTTTCGCGGTTTTTGCCGCGGCATACAATATAAGAACCGTGTTGGTTGTGCCTAAAGTTGAAAAATACATATATGCCAATACGGGCCGAAAAGTAAGCATAGGCAATTTCAGTTTCAATCCGTTAAGGCTTGCAATAACCGCCGAAAATGTAACCCTCGGCAATAACATCTCCGCAAAAGAAATAGTAATCTCGCTAAATCCTCTAAAAATAATCCAAAATATCAGGAGCCCTCTGAATTACATCTCGCGCGTCGGGCTGTACGGTGTAGCCGTATCAATACCGGATTCCGATTATATTCCTCTTGTGCCGGCCTCGCAGGACGCTCCGGCCGCGGGATTTGCCTTCATGCTTCCGCGTTCGGGAATGGATATATTTATAAACGACGCCGTTATAAGCCGCGGCGGCGCCAAGGCGGAAGTGAGCGGCGGCAGGCTTAACCTGCATCGGGACGGCGCGGAATTTTCTTCCGCGGTTTCGGTACGCGGGATTACGTTTAACGTTTCCGCGCAGATGAACCGCAAAGACGGGCAGATATTCGACAGTTCGGCATCTATAACATCCAATGAATTTTTGGAAAGTTCGATAAATATGTCCGGGCAGATCGATCTGTCGGATTTAAGTTTTTCCCAGAAGGTAGAAGCCGACAATGTCAAATTCAGGGCGTTTGAGACGGGGTATATGTCCGGAATGATTACCAGAGACTCCGGCAGCATATCCGGCGCTCTTGACGGCGAGTTCGGTTCGGTTGAAATTTACTATTGCGCAAAGGACGGCTTTTCGGCAACGGTAAAAGCGGATCTGTCAAAGATGAACGGCGACGTCAAAGGTCTCCTGGATTTCAAATTAAAGCAGGCCGAAGAAGAAGGGGACATAGCGCTTAAAATAAACGATCTGTCGGTTTTTAACTTCGGACTCGGCAGCTTTTGCGTTACCGGAGTGAGGCGCTTCAACGGAGATCTGGAGTTTTCCGCGGATTACGGAAACAGAAACAGGCTCGCCGGAAACTATTTGAGAAACGGCGAGTATGAATTAAACATTATGTCCGCAGATAAGCTTGCAGGCAGGCTTTCGGGCAATTTCCGCAAAAGCACGATTGACGCCGATATAAAAAATATAGACCTTGCGAAGATGCCGGTAGCGCCTTTCCTGGGAGATAAAGCGAAAGGAAAGCTTTCCGTAACCGGCAGCATAAACGAAAATTCCGGAAAGATAAACATGGAAATACTGGGTCTTGAAACCCCTCAAATAGACAAAACGGATATTTTCGGTCTTATAGCAAGACAGGGCGATATAAACGTTTTCAATTTTTATAAAAGCGACAACTCCGTAGTTTTCAACACGGTGGTGCAAAGCGGCAAGGTGCTTTCCACGGATTTTAAATTTTTAAATACCGGCCTTGCGAACGTTTTCAGGGTTTTCGGGTATGCGCAAAGCGGAATTTCCGGCACGGCTAACGGAAGAATAAAATATGAGAGAAACGGGACTACGGAATTCGACATAAAGGCGTTCGACGGCGTTTTTTTCGACAACAAATTTGCAAGATTAGAGGCAAAAGGCGACGTGAATCTCCGCAGGGTAAACATAAGCTACTTTCTTCTCAAAGACGAAACCGGCGCTGCAAGGATGTCGGTAAGCGGGCTGCTCGGATTTACCGGCGACACTCCGGCATCGTCGCTGAGCATAAATCTCAAAGATATAAAAGCAGGACCGGCCGTAATAAATACCGACGCTTCTTTCTCGGGCACATTGAACAATAAAAACGAAATCAACGGCAGATTCGAGAGCAAAGAAATAAACGTTTCCGGAGTTCCTTTTAAGAATTTTTACGCCGCTTCCATGATGTCCGTTAAAAAGTTTGAAATTTCCGATATGACGGCGGACAACGGGCTCGGCGGGGATTTCTCCGCCGACTTTGTAAAAAAGAGCCTGAAGGGATTTTTGAGCCTGAGCGATACGGATTTCAGCGGGATTAATCCGGCTCTCTCCGGGCTTATTACCGCTTCCGTAAAAGTTTCAGGCGGTTTTTCGGCGCCTTCGCTGACGGTGTCCGCGTCCGTAAAGAAAGGAGCGTATGCGCAAATACCGTTTACGCTGTTTTCGGATATCGTTT
>WQUP01000206.1 GCA_009782015.1 Endomicrobiia bacterium
GGGCGGTTGAGAGTATTTTGGGCGGGCGCGATACGCTTTGCGTTATGCCTACCGGAGCGGGGAAGACTGTCTGCTTTCAGCTTCCCGCTATGCTGCTTGACGGAGTTACGTTTGTAATTTCGCCGCTCATATCTTTGATGAAAGACCAGATAGATTCGCTTTCCCAAAACGGCATACCTTGCGCGTACATCAACAGCTCTCTTACATTGTCTGAGCTGAAGGACGTTCTATCAAAGGCTGCCAAGGGCAGCTATAAACTTATTTATATTGCTCCGGAAAGGCTGGATAACGAGTGGTTTTTATCTTTTGCAAAATCTCTTAAAATTTCCATGATCGTGGTTGATGAAGCGCACTGCGTTTCTCAATGGGGTCAGGATTTCCGCGTAAGCTACACAAAAATTTCTGATTTTGTAGGGGGCATATCGCCCCGCCCGCGTGTTTCAGCTTTTACGGCTACTGCAACGCCGCGAGTCCGCGAAGATATAGTTAAAATGTTAAAGCTTCAAAATCCGGAAATCATAGTTGCGGGTTTTGACAGGGAAAATTTGAATTTTGAAGTGCGCAGGCCTGCCAAAAAGTTTGAGGAGCTTTGCTCATTTTTAAAGGAACGAAGTTCCCAGAGCGGAATTATTTATTGTTTGACAAGGAAAACCGTTGACGAGCTCAGCGAAAAGCTTAAAAATCTGGGCTTTAGCGCCGCGCCTTACCATGCCGGCCTTCCCACGGATGACAGGCATAAAAACCAGGAAGATTTTATTTTTGACCGCGTCCGCATAATAGTTGCGACAAATGCCTTTGGCATGGGAGTTAATAAGGCCAACGTGTCTTTTGTCGTGCATTACAATATGCCAAAAGACATAGAAAGTTATTATCAGGAAGCTGGCAGAGCAGGCAGAGACGGCAGCCCGGCTGACGCAGTCATTTTATACAGCGGTCAGGATATAAGGACAAATCTTTTTCTTATAAACGAAAGCAAAGATAAACAATATACGTCTGCCGAAGAAGAGATGTATTTAAAATCTTTGGAAAGAAAAAGATTGAAGGAAATGGATCTGTACTGCAACACCCACGAGTGCCTGAGGCACTACATATTAAAGTATTTCGGGGAAATACCGTCCGGCGAGTGTAAAAGCTGCGGGAACTGCAACTCTAAATCCGATATCAAAGATATCACGGTTTTATCACAGAAGATTTTATCTTGCGTTTTCAGAATGCGCGGAAATTTCGGCAAAAACACGGTGATTGACGTATTAAAAGGAAGCAAAAACGCGCGCGTTCAGAGATTTATGCTGGACAAGCTTTCAACTTACGGAATATGCAAAGAACACAGGACGGAAATTCATGATGCGATGACGTTTTTGCTGGTCAACGGCTTTTTAGAGATGACAAACGGGGAATTCCCGGTCATAAAGCTGGGCAGCCGCGCGGATGAGATATTAAAAGATAAAATGAAAGTCGAAATGAAGCTTTCTGCGCATAAACAAAAAGAGTCGCAAGCCGCAGACGAGCGTTCGGCAAAGATTACAGCCGCTAAAACAGCAAAAGCGCCATCCAACGCCGACATTGACCAAAAATTATTCGCAAATTTAAAAATCCTCAGGGCAAAACTTGCCGCCGCCCAAGGCCTTCCGGCCTACATAATTTTTCACGACAGCGCGCTGATAGATATGTGCGCCAAACTTCCCAAAACCAAAGAAGATTTTTCCAACATATCCGGCGTGGGCGCCCAAAAATTGGAAAGATACGGCGATGTGTTTATAGATGAGATAAAGAATTATGTAGGCAGCTTGTAAGCTCTAAAAACCTATGCTTGTCATCCCGGAAAGTCTTTGTCCGGGATCTGCCGTAAATCTTTGTCGACGACAAAAAACTGCGGATACCCACCAGACTAAGACATTCTGGTGCAGGGTTCTGAGGAATAATGTCTTTTAACAACTTTCCGGTATTGACAGACTTTAGGGGTTTTTAGTGTTGTTGCGGCCTCCGAGCCGCAATCTCGTCGTAAATTCTAGATTGCGGGTCAAGCCCGCAATGACAAAAACAGGAGTTTTTAGATAGACCCAATTAGGAATTAACTGCAAAACGGCAACTCTATCTCCGGGCATGTAACCCCTAACTGTCCATCAGCGAAAATATGAAATTTGTGAAATCTATTATGTTTCCGTTGACGCTTGCTTGTTCTAAACTTTGCATATATTCTTCTCTTCTGGCGACGGGGACAATAGTCCAGGGGTATCCTGCGGACGTAAACATAACGTTCATTAAAAACCGTCCCAAGCGCCCGTTGCCGTCCATGTAAGGATGAATATAAACAAAAAAGAAATGCCCTAAAACAGCTCTGACTCTTGCGTCAGGCTCTTTTTTTAGCAAATCAAATAAAACGGGCATAGCGTCGCGTACTGCCGTCGGGTTAAGCGGCGTATGCCAAGAAGAGCGGATATAGACTTGATGATTTCTGTAGCCTATCAAATCCGAAGGTTTTAATAATCCTGCGGATACGGTTTGAGAAAAAAGCTCTTTATACCAAATATGATGTTCGTTAGCGGCAATTTCGCCCGCGTTTTTGCCTTGCAATATTTTCTTAATACTTTTTTTAACGGCTTGAAATGTTTGCCAATATCCGCGGGCAGCCATAGCGTCGCGCTGCTTGGCGTCGTCTTTATTTAAAGCGGGATCAAATTTCCCGGTTTTAACTTTCTCTACTAATTCGTCGGAAACATTGTATCCTTCTATGGATAAAGAATTATAAGCATCGGCTTTATATTTTTCATCTATATCTTTAAAACACTCTTCAACGGTTAATTTTTTTGGTTTTATATCGGCAAAAATTTCAAGCACGTTTTTTCGCATGTTTTCCCACATCAATTTTAGCCTTGCGGCATACGGAGATTGTGAACGGGAATAAGTCAATTTGTAATCGTCAATAAACGGGTTTTCTTCCTGTATATTATAACCGAAACTTTTCATGGTTTTTATAATTGTTTCGGCATCTTTTTGCCGTCCTATGGCGCGAAATGCTCCGGCAAGCCTGCCGGCTTTTACGGTTTGCCCTTTGTCAGCCAAAATTCCTAATATATCCGAAATATCATCTATTTGCGACAAACAAACTTTTACGGACACGGGGTCGGTCTTAAAAAAATCCGCATTGCACTCAATAAGCGCTTCATTGATTGTATATAAATTGAGACCGAAAGAATTTTCTTTGTAAAAAGGGTTTGCTATTTTAGCTTTGAAGTATAAAATCGAGGTGTCGTGTATGAGTTCCAATAAATTGCCTGTAGAGTTAAGCGTTCGGATAATCACTTGTTTTGGCGTTTTTGTATTTGCGCCGTAAAAAGACAACGATTGCTCTGCCGACAAGCACCAATCATTTCCAAAACGGGAATTTGCGTATTTTGCTATAAAAAACCAAAATGACGCAAACCAGCTTGTTGTATCACCCGGATTTTCGGCAGGGTTAGATAATATGTACCAGCTTTTTATGACTTCTTTCAAAAATCCGTTTTTTACCAGTCTTTCCAAATGCGCCCGAGACAAATCCGAAGTATTAACAACGGCAACACCGCTTCTGATTTGAAAGCCCTGCAGTTTTTTTAAAGAATCCGCTAATTTTTCATGAATGGCAGCCATAAGTTATACTCTTTTTATGCGTTTAATTTTTACTATTGTTTCGCGTATAAGTCTTGCTATTGTTTGGTGTAATTGTATAAACTTGATTTATGTTTGTCAATTCAGCGTTTTTGTTCTGTCGTTTTTGTTTTTTATTACGAATATAATATAATAATACGACACTCTTTATTTATTACAGAGGCATTATGAGTACACAGTACAGGGGACAAAGTCCCCACAGCACAGGGAACAAGGTTCCCACAGCACAGCACAGCACAGCACAGCACAGCACAGCACAGCACAGCACTACTAATAACTAACCCTGCCTTAAACGCGTCGTTTATAAAATTAAAAAATTTAAACTGCTGTCTTCGGACAGCGGTTTTTTCTTTTTTGCCGGAAATCTTGTTGTCATTGCAAAAAAAAAGAGCGAAGCTCATTGACGCGGCAATCCGCAAAGCTGTAAAAGAAAAAACGGTTTTACCGTCTTAGATTGTTTCGACAGCTTTGCTGTCCGGCAGACAGATAAAAAAAGGAGAAAAAACGTATGAGCAAAACACCATTGAGGAAAGTATTTTCTTTGTTAGTCGCAGCATTGTTTTTAGCAAGTTCGGCTTTTGCAGGGCAGAACATCGTCATTGACGGAACTGTAAGCGATAATATTTACGGCAACGGTACGCTGCCAAACGGCGCGGAGCCGGCAGGCGGATTTCCCGCCAATGCTGACGGCAACAGCGTCACCGTGAGCAGCGGCGCCGTCGTGATCTGGGGTTATGATCTCTTTGGCGGATATGCCGAAAGCGCCTCAGGTTCAGCTGCCGCCGACGGCAACAGCGTTGCTGCTAATATCGGCGCAAAGATAGAAGGGGGCAGTCTTACCGGCGGATATGCCTATGCTAAAGGCTCGAATTCTGCCACAGCATCGGGAAACACGATTACAAGCAACATTTATATCAATGGAGTTGTTGTCGGCGGAAGAGCTGAAAGCGATTCCGGCGATACAGCGGCAAATAACAATATCATAAACATCAATGCCGGTTCTAACGGAGCCTGTGGCGGATCAGCTTTCTCTCCTTCGGCTACGGCCAATAATAATGTCGTAAACGTCTCCGGCCCAATGACAAATGATGCCTATGGCGGAGTCGCCGGAGGAGGCGAAAGTTCCTCAGGCAGCGTTATAGCTATGGCCAACAACAACGCTGTTAACGTCACCGGCGGATGGGGCTCTTTACGCGTCACCGGCGGCAGAGCTGGTAGCGATTCCGGAACTGCCACAGCCATGGGTAACTCCGCCGTCATCACCGGCGGCACGATGACCCACCAATATGTCCACGGCGGCGATGCTTCCACTAATTCCGGATATGCTATAACCACGGACAACAAAGTTGTTATCAAAAGCAGCGGCAGCACGGTGGGCGAGGTTGCCGGCGGATATACTACAACCTCCGGCGGCTCTGCTGCGGCCAACGGTAATACCGCGGACATCATCAACAGCATGGCTGGCGGCGTTTACGGCGGATATACCTACTGCGACGCCGCCGTAATGACAACGGCAAGCGGCAATATCGTAAATATCACGGGCAGCACGGTGGGCGGCGATGTTGTCGGCGGGTTTGCCGGCGGTTATAACAACAGCTTCAATAATTCGGCTGACAACAATCGCGTGATTATCATGGATAGCACGGTGAACGGCAATGTTTTCGGCGGCTGTGTAGACAGCGACAGTATAAGCGACACGATGACAGCCACACATAACACGGTGACAATCGGCGGCGCTTCGAACCTGCCAAACGCAACCGTTTACGGCGGTTATATCAACATCGGCACGGGAGACGCGCGAACGGGAAACACGCTAAACATTATATACACAGGGACAACTATACAAGCCAAGAGTGTTGCTAATTTCGAGTATTACAATTTCTACCTGCCATCAACCGCACAGCCCAATAACACTATGTTAAACTTAAGCGCCGCCGCAAACATCACAGGCAGTAAGATCGGCATAGGTTTTAGCGACGGGGCTGCCCCGGCTATGGCTGCGGGCGACAAGTTCACCTTGCTTAACAGTACGGTCAATCTTGCTTCCAACCAGAGCGGACAAACCATATATGCGGCAACCATTTCCAAGCTGTACGAGTTTAGCTTGAATGTAAACCCTACTTCCCTGATAGCAGAGTTTACGGGCATAACGCGGACTAACCCTCAAACAAAAATCTTGTCCGAAGGAATAGCGGCGGGGGCGATTACGGCTTTGCAGAGCGTTGACAATATAAACGGCAGCTTATTGTCCGGATTACAAGACGGAAAAATAGAAGTTTTTGGCAGTTTTTTTGGCGGGAGCTCGAAATATGATACCGGTTCTTCCGTAAATATGAGCGTGTTTGGCGCGGCGGCGGGTATTGGAAAAAAGTTTGGCGGCAATGCCGCCGCATTAGACGCGGGAATTTTTGTTGAGTACGCAAGCGGGAGTTTTGACACTGAATACGACAGCTTAAAAGGCGACGGCACATCAAGCGCAATAGGCGGCGGGATTTTAGTCAAAAAAGATATAAACAAAAAAGTTTATGTAGAAGGTTTAATAAGAGCCGGACAGCTTTCAAACGACTATAAAACAGAAATTTTAGACAAAAAAGCGGACTTTGATTACAGCTCAACGTATTTTGGTTTCAGTTTAGGCGGCGGATATATTTTTGAAGTAAGCAAAAAAGTAAATATCGACGCTTTCGGAAAATATATCCTCACGAATGTGAGCGGCGGCAATGCAGACATAGCGGGCGACAAATACGAATTTGACGCCGTAATGTCAAACCGCGTAAAAGCCGGCGTAAAAGGCGAATATAAAATAACCGAAACAATAAAGCCGTATCTGGCCGCGGCCTATGACCACGAACTCAGCGGCGAGGCGAATGCAAAGATAGACGGAATGAAAATAGAAGCGCCGACATTAAACGGCGGAACATTTTCCGGCGAATTAGGCATAAGCGCGAAAGTTGCAAGCAGCTTAACATTGGATTTAGGCGCAAACATTTACAGCGGAACAAGAGAAGGCGCGACGGGGAGCTTGAAAGCGAAATACGAGTTTTGAAAAGATATAGTTAAGAAAGCAGCGCGCAGAATCGAAAAAACCGCCGCCCGCGAAAACAAGTTCGCGGGCGGCGGTTTTTTTGCTGCGAATTTCACTTGGATCCCTCCCCGACTACTACCTTCGGGGACAGGCTGCTATTGAATAACAGCATTCAATAAATTTCGGGGATGACAAAAGAGCTGAATTGAAACCTGCTTTTGTCAATTATTTGGATTTCTTTTCGCTTTTGCCTTTTTTAAAATCTTTCTTGTCGTTTTTCATGCCTTTCATTTGTTTCATTTTTGCCTGTCCTTCGGGGCTAAGGAGGAAATCTACTTTTTTATTTACGACAGCTGTTTTGTCGGCTTCGGTTTCGGATATTTTCTCCTGCATTTTAGCGGACATTTCTTTTTTTACGGCAAGATCTTTGTCGGTCTGGGCTGAAACGAGATTAGTAAGCTCCTGCTTTACCGCCGGTTTGTCGGCGTCGGAAGCTTTGTTGTATTTGTCCACAAGAGCCTGCGCTTTTTTAAAGTATTCCGCCTTGTCTTTTTTTACGGCTTCCCATTTTGCTTTCTGCTCCGGCGTCATATTTTTGCCTTCATGTCCGAAGTTGCCTTGTCCCTGTCCCGCGAAACCTAAAGTGCTCAACACAAACATTCCCAACATTACAAACGCTGTTTTTTTCATCATGGTACTCTCCTTTTTCCTGTTTTAGATCCCCGATTAAGACATTCAGGGATGACAAAAGAGAGGAACTAAAACCTGCTTTTGTCATTTTTGAACCGCTGACAAATCAACGCAGAGCGTAAAACTTTTATTGCCCCGCATTTGACATGCCCCGCATTTGAATTTGACACCATTTTACCTTTTACCTATTATATATCATCTGTCGTTAAAAAAGGGGGGTATTATGGAAACGGCTTTAAGAATCAGAAACATCTTGTTTAAGGCTTTTGTCATCAATTACGCTGTTATTTTTATCGTGTGGCTTATAATGCTGACAGGATTATACAATATTTTAATGGACTTTTTTTTCGGCTTTGATCCGCAGCGCACGGCAATATTTATGGTACATCTTCTGGGAGCGTGGAAAATTGCCGGCGTGACGCTTTTTCTGATTCCGGCCGCGGCGATTCATTGGGAATACAGGAAAGGCAGAAGATTGGAAGATTAGAAGTTTGGAAGCTTGGCAACTGCCAAACTTCTAAGCCCTCCAAGCTCTCTAAACTTCCGCCGCATAGGAAAACGAATGAAAAAGACGGCGCTTATCAGCGATTTTGACGGGACTTTGTCAAAAGAAGATTTTTTCAATATGGTTATTGACAGGCTTTTGTCAAAAGATGATATACAGCCCTGGCAGGATTATCTTGCCGGCAGAATAACCCACCTGGAAGCGTTAAGCCGCATATTTGCCAAAGTGCGCATACCGCAGGCAGAGCTGGATATTTTTATACAAAGCATAGAGATAGACCCGAAAGCCGAAGAGACTTTTGAGCTGTGCAAAGAACTTGCTATACCTATATATATATGCAGCGCGGGAATGGATTACTACATTTTAAAAAAGATTCCGCAGCTTATTGAAAAATACAACATTACAATAGTCGCCAACAAAGCCGAATACTCTCCGGAAACCGGCTTTGAGGTTACCCCGCCGCCGGTTGGCAGCCTTTTTTACAGTAAAAACACCGGCATTGCTAAAGACGCGCTTGTGGAATCTTTAAAGAAACAAGGTTTCTTTACGATATTTGCCGGAGACGGCAGACCCGATATCAAAGCCGCCAAGATTGCCGACGCGGTTTTTGCAAAAAGCGTTCTGCTCAACCTTTGCAGAGAGCAAAATATAAGGACTTTAAAATTTGACGGGTTTGGGGATATTACGGAATACATAGAACGGCGATGCGGGGATGCAGAGAGGCAGTGATGCAGTGTAAAAGCAACAGCTAAAGCCTTTGTCTTTGCTCCGCATCTTCGCATCCCTGCGTCCTCGCATCGCCGTTTTACAGGAGTTTTTCATGCCATTAAACAAAGCGATAAACATTCCGTCGCTTTTAAAAATCGGAAGCGGGAAGACCGCCAAAATCGGCAAGTACCTTTTTGACAGGAAGTTTTTTAAAACCGCGCTGTTTTTCAGCGACGGGATAGAAGATATTGTTGCGGACAAGCTTTATTCGGGATTTAAAGAACACGGCATAGAGATAGTCCGAAAGGACTTTATTTCCGACATCAACATTGAAAATATAATACACACGGCTTTCAAAGTGCCGCAGGGAACGGACGTGATTATAGGCATAGGCGGCGGGAAGTCGCTGGATTACAGCAAGTACTGCGCGCATACCTTGCAGCTGCCGTTTATAAGCGTGCCGACATCCGTGTCAAACGACGGCTTTTGCAGCCCGACAGCTTCGCTGCTTGTTGAGGGTAAAAGAAAAAGCGTTTATGCCAACATCCCTTACGGCGTTGTGGCGGATTTGGACGTAATATCCGGCGCGCCAAAAGAGACTTTTTACTCGGGGCTTGGAGATATGATATCCAAGGCGACTGCCTTGTGGGATTGGAAAAGGGCGTTTGATAAAGGCTTGAGCGATTACAACGATTTTTCGGCAATGCTTGCCTACAACTCCTTGGACGCTTTGCACTATACGGGAGAACGAGCCGCTCCGGAGGAACTTTATTCCCGGGAATTTTGTTCCAGACTTGCAAACTCTCTGGTTTTAAGCGGCATAGCCATGGAAGTAGCCGGCTCTTCAAGGCCTGCAAGCGGGAGCGAGCATCTTATTTCGCACGCTTTGGACTATATTTCCGCAAACCCGAGAATGCACGGACTTCAAGTCGGAGCGGCAACGTACCTTTGCG
>WQUP01000207.1 GCA_009782015.1 Endomicrobiia bacterium
GCGAACATAAAATAAAAAAATACCCGCTTAAGAAAGCGGGCATTTTTCCTTATCACTTATTACTTGTTACTTATTACTTGCCGTTATCTTGCCTTTATCGCGTCAAAGCCGGTGTATTTGCGCAGAGGCTCGGGGATTACGACGGAGCCGTCTTCCTGCTGGAAGTTTTCAAGTATTGCGGCAAACGTTCTGCCTACGGCTACGCCGGAGCCGTTGAGAGTGTGCAGAAAATCTCTTTTCTTTCCGCCGTCGTATTTTACTTTTATGTTCATTCTTCTTGCCTGAAAATCTTTAAAGTTTGAGCACGACGAAATTTCCCTGTATTCGCCGTCTGCGGCAAGCCAGACTTCAAGGTCGTAAGTTTTTGCCGAAGAAAAGCCCAAGTCGCCCGTGCACAAAAGCGAAACCCTGTAAGGAAGACCAAGTTTTTCCAAAACGTCTCCGGCGTCTAAAACGAGGCTTTCAAGCTCCGCCATGGAGTTTTCCGGTTTTACGAACTTTACTATTTCCACTTTGTTAAACTGGTGGTTTCTTATAAGTCCTTTCGTGTCTTTTCCGTAAGAGCCGGCTTCCCTTCTGAAGCAGGCGGAGTATGAAACGTATTTTTTAGGAAGAGCCGACTCGTCAATAGCTTCGCCTCTGTAAATGTTGGTGACCGGCACTTCCGCGGTCGGTATAAGATAGAGATCGTCGTTGGCGCATTTGAAAGCTTCTTCGTCGAATTTCGGAAGCTGTCCCGTGCCGCGCATGGAAAGATAATTTACAAGATACGGCGTCATTATTTCGCTGTATCCTTTTGATTTGTGCGTGTCGATAAAAAAGTTTATTATAGCCCTTTCAAGCGCGCAGCCCTCGTTTTTCAAAACGGCAAAGCGCGAACCGGAAATTTTTGAAGCGGTTTCAAAATCGAGTATCCCCAGGCTCTCGCCTATTTCCCAATGATGTTTTGCTTTAAAAGGGAGCCGGATCGGCTCTCCTACAAACCGGACTATCTTATTGTCGGAAGAATCTTTTCCGAGCGGCACGCTCTCGTCAGGGATGTTGGGCGCCCTGAGAAGAAAATCTTCGGTCTGCTCTTCCACCATTAAAAGATGTTTTTCTTTTTCCTGTATTTCGTCTCTTATCCCGTTGATTTCTGCAAGCAGGTCTGCAGGCGCTTCTTTTCCTTCTCTCTTGAGCTTGCCTATGTCTTCGGTGGCTTTGTTTCTTTTGAGGCGCATCTGTTCTATTTCGCTTATAAGTTTTCTTCTTTCGCTGTCCCAGTCCAAAAGGCGGTCAAAGTTTATTTTCTGGTTTCTCGCTTCCATGGCTTTCTGCGCTTCTTTGATATTTTCTCTTATAAATTTTATGTCTAACATGACGCTCTCCTAAAAAGACAATGGTTAATGGTAAATGATTAATGGTTAATGATGGAGTGCGCTTTGCGCACCTATTAATAAGTGCGGCGCAGCCGCACACAACAATTTATCATTTACCATTAACCATTAAGCATTGTCTTTATTGCTTTATCTGTTTTACGCCGACTTTTCTTGAAAGGCCTTCTCCTTCCGAGAAGGATTCAACCGATTTATTATCTTTGAGGTATTCGTGAATCATTTTTCTTTCTTTTGCGCTCATGGGCTCAAAACGGTAAACTTTGCCCGTGCGCGCAACATATTCTACCGCTTTGTCGGCCATAATTTTCAGCCGCTCCGTCTGTTTATGCCTGTAGTTTTCGCAGTCCAGGTTCACTCTTATTCTGCTGCCGTTGCTGCCGCGGTTTATAATTATCTGGGCAAGATATTCTATTGCGTCCAAAGTCTGACCGTTTTTTCCTATCGCATAATTTCCGTTTGCGGTTTCTATTTCCGCGTTTACGGCGCCGTCTTTGAAAGAAGATTTTACTTTTTTCGGCCCGACACCCATTTTCTCGGTCATATCGAAAATTATTTTTTCGGCTTTAAGGCAGAATTCTTTTGCGTTTTCATCGGAAATCGATACCGCTTTGCAGTCGGCGTCGGCAGCCGATATCAAAACTACGGCCGGTTTTGCGCCCATAAGGCCGAAAAGCCCTGCTGCGCCTTCTGCAAGGATTTTTATCTCGGCTTTGTCTCTCGGACAGCCGAGTTGCGCCAGCCCTTTGTTTATCGCTTCTTCAACATTTTTGCCCGTCATTTCTATTTCCGGCACTTTGGACCTCCGTACGGAAGAGTGAAGAGTGGAAAGTGAAGAGTGAAGATACGGACGACTGCTCTGGATTGCTTCGGGAACTTCGTTCCCTCGCAATGACGACATAAAAAGTCTTTGCCGTATCTTCACTCTTCACTTTCCGCTCTCAACTCTGTTGTTTCAAGCGTGCTTAACATGCGCTGCTGTGTCTTTTTTTATGACAAAGTATTGCTCGATCATCGAAATTACGCTGTTTGTCAGCCAGTAAAGAACTAGTCCCGAAGGGAAAGACCAGAACATAAATACGAAAACTATCGGCATTATGTACATTATCCTTCTCTGCGTCGGGTCTGAAGTGGCTGCGGTCATCCTTTGCTGGAAAAACATTCCTATGCCCATGATGAGCGGCAGCAGATTTAAATTAAAATTGCCAAGCTGCATAAACTGGTCCGGCGCGGACAAATCTTTCACCCATAAAATCCACGGCTCGTTTCTGAGCTCGTAAGCGTTACGCAGCATTGTGAAAAACGCCCAGAAAATCGGAAGCTGCAAAAGCATGGGCAGGCAACCGCCTAGCGGGTTTACCTTTTGCGACTTGTAAACATTCAGCATCTCGGCCTGAAGCCTTTGCGGCTGGTCTTTATATTTGTCCTGAATCTCTTTTATCATGGGCTGTATGCGTTTCATTGCTGCCGCGGCTTTAAAGCTTTTAAGCGTGAGCGGCAAAACGAGAATCTGTATGATTGTCGTAAGCAGTATGATTGCCCAGCCGTAGTTGTTTGTAATTTTGTGCAGATATGTGAGCACCGCAAAAGCTATCTTGCCAAGAAATCCGAAAAAGCCGAAATCCACGGCTCTTTCGAGCCCGAGTTTATAAGACCTTAAATATGTGTAACCTTTGGGACCCAAATAAAAGTCAACCGAATACTCCTTAGAAATACCGTCTTTGGGAACGAGGGCGGTCATGGTAACCGAGAAAGGATGCTTTTTATCAAGCCTTGACGGAATTATTTGTTCGAAATCGATAGACCTTTCCGGTATAAGAGCGGCAAGAAAGTAGCGGTTGTCTATGGCTGCCCAGCGGAACAATGACGCCGGTTCCGACTCTTTTTTCAGTTTGACGAGTTTTCCGGGTTTTGCTGATGTAAACGCAATCGCGCGCGTCAGCGAAATATTTTCTTTGCTTTCTTTCAAGTCAGTGCCAAGTCCGGGCCCGAGTTCCAGTTCCAACTGAGGAAGGGAGGCTTCGCCTCTTATTTTTTCCAGCTTCATTGTCAAGTTATGCATGTAAGAATTTTGCGAAAGGGTGTATGTTTTGGTAACTTTCCAGCCCTGCTCGGAAACGTGCTCAAAAACTATTTTCTCGTTGGATTTTGAGACAATTTTGTAAACGGAGCCCGGAAAGTTTGCCATAAACGGCGCGGACTCCGGCAGAATAAGCTCCACCCACTTGCCGCTGCGTTCCTTTATTTCCCAGCTGATAAGGCCTGCGCCTTTATTTGTAAACGCCGCTCTGTAAAGAGGCGTCTCAATATTTATAGTTTCTTCTTCGATTTGCAGGTTGTTTTTAAGAATTGCTTTGTCAGCCGGCTTTAGTTCCTGCGCTTTTACCGTTTGCTCGTCAGGCTGCGCCTGCGCGCTTTGCTGCTGCTGTCTGGGCTGCGGTTTTGGCTGCGGAACAAAAAAGTAGTATAAAAAAATTGTTAAAGCCGACAACACTACAAACATTACGATGTTTTTATTCATTGAAAATCCTTTTTAACGACAGAGTGGAGAGTGAAGAGTGGGGAGTGGAGATACTACAACGACACCGCCTTTGCCGTATCTTCACTCCTCACTCTCAACTCCTCACTCTTCTTTTATTGGTACCGGATCTATTCCGCCTTCGCAAAACGGGTGGCAGCGGATTATTCTTTTAAAAGCCAGAAAAGAGCCTTTAAAAAATCCGTACATCTCTATTGCCTGATAAGCATAAGTTGAACAGCTCGGCTGGAAACGGCATCTCGGCGGCAAACCTGAGGAAACAACTTTATAACATCTGATCATGAAAAGCGCGATATGTTTCATAAACATCCTATTAGAAGCTGAGAAGTTGGGAAGCTGGGAAGTTGAGCAAAGACAAAGACTTTGTTGTTTGCCGTTGCCCAGCTTCTCAGCTTCCCAACTTCCCAGCTTCCGCTTTTATAAATCCCGCGCTTTCAAGTAAACCTAAAATAATTTTTTTCAGGCTGTTGTAGTCCTGCGATGCGGTTTCCGGTTTTAAGATGAATATTATATCCAGCCCCGTTTCCAAAGAATGCTTATTTGTCCTGAAAATTTCCCTGAGCCGTCTCTTTGTCCTGTTTCTGACGGCGGCTGTCCCGACTTTGCGGGAAGTGACAAGCCCCAGCCTTCTTAAATGTCCGTTGTCTTTGCGCCGGTAAACCAGTATGCGCAGGGCTCTATGCTCAAGCTTTTTTCCGTTTTTGAATACTTTGTTGAAATCGCTTTGAAGATGCAGCCTTTCGTTATAAGAAAAAGAAAACTGTTTCATTTTAGAAGTTGAGAAGCTGAGAAGCTGAGAAGCCGAGAGGAGCTGTGTCCGTTCAAAGTTGTTGCCGTTGCTCAGCTTCTCAGCTTCCCATCTTCCCAGCTTCTGCCGCTTACGCGCTTATCGTTTTGCGGCCTTTTCTTCTGCGCGCGCTTAAAACTCTTCTTCCGCCAGAGGTTGACATTCTTGCCATAAAACCTATTTTTTTCTTTCTTCTGTCTTTGTTCGGCTGAAACGTTCTTTTCATTTTTTACTAGTCCTTTTTCAAGGAAGCCTTGAGGCTTGCTTTGAATGTTTGAAAATGTTTTGGTATTATATCTAAAAATCCGACAAAGTGTCAACGCACATAACGGCGGAAGTTTGGCAGCTCGGAAGCCCGGAGGTTCGGTAACAGCAACAACAAAGCCTTTGTCTTTGCCGAGTTGCTGAGCTGCCGAACTTCTGAACTTCATCTTTAGAAGGGGAAAAATTATGAGAAAAATATTGTTATTTGCGTTTACGCTGTTGTTTTTCGCGGTTTTTGCTTCTTGCGGCGACACACGCCCGACTTTTTCAATCAACCATTTGGCAATATATGACGCAAACAATCCGGCTTACCCTTTAAGCAGCCCTCTTGTAGTTCATAAAGGCAGCCCTTTCGTGTTTAAGGTAGTTTTTTATAATGCGAAAAACGAAGCTATGGATGTGGCGAAGCCTGAAAATATAATATGGTCCATGTCGCCCGTTTCGACACAGCCGTGGCTTGCTTCAAGCGAATATACCGCAACGCTTATAGTGCCGGCAACATACTCCGGCTCTACGGGAGGGGTTTCCATGCAGGTGGAATACGGAACATTGCCTCCCGTGTCTTTGACTTTTGAGATACAAGACTAAAGCGCACATATATATATGTTATGTTGCAGCATTGCCTCCTTCAAACTTCAAGCTGTCCTCAAAGTCCTTAAGGTCTTTAAGGTCCTTAAGGACTTTAAAGGAATAAAAACGACCTAACCGAGAACTGCCTTTTGCACTTTGCCGGCGAAGCGCTTGTGCGCGCAAGCACTTGCGCGCGCAAGCGCTGGCACGCGTAAGCGCCGGTGCGCGCCTTGCGAAAACTCTTCAAAATAGGTAAAATCAATGTAACATTTATTTCAAAAACGCATTTAATTTTGAGGGCTTTTATCATCATGAAAAAAATCGAACTCTTATCAGGCGATGAAGCGCTTGCCCGCGGCGCTTATGAGGCGGGCTTAAAAGCCGCCGCGTCTTATCCGGGAACTCCCGCAACCGAAATTTTGGAATATTTGGCGCAGTTTAAAGAAGTTGACGCGCAGTGGTCCGTAAACGAAAAGACCGCTTTTGAAGTTGCCCTTGGCGCGTCTGTTGCCGGAGTGCGCAGCATGTACTCTTCAAAGCACGTCGGCGTAAACGTGGCAATGGATCCGCTTATGACATCGGCTTATACCGGAGTCAACGGCGGTTTTGTAATAGTCACCGCGGACGACCCCGGCTGCCACTCTTCCCAAAATGAGCAGGACAACAGGTTGATCGCAAAGTTTGCGAAGCTTCCTTTACTTGAACCAAGCAGCCCCGGCGAAGCCTATATCATGGCTCGAAGTGCCTTTGAGATAAGCGAAAAGTTTGACATACCTGTAATAATACGCCTCACTACCCGCGTTTCCCACACTAAAGAAAACATTGAAATTTCAGACAGAATTGAAGTCCCCGATAAACCCTTTGCCGTAAACGCGCCAAAGTATGTAATGGTGCCGGTAAACGCTTACAAAAAGCATATCGAACTTGAAACAAAACTTTCCGAAATTCAAAAATATTCCGAACAATCGGATTTGAACGCAATTGAGATGAACGACGCTTCCATAGGCATAATTGCCGACAGCGTCGCGTACTTGTACGCAAAAGAAAAGTTCCCGAACGCCTCGTTTCTGAAGCTTGGCTTTTGCTGGCCTTTTCCGGACGCAAAGATAAAAGAGTTTGCTTCAAAGGTCAAAGAGCTGTATGTGATAGAAGAGCTTGAACCTTTTATTGAAGAACATGTAAAACAGCTCGGCATAAAAGCGAAATCAAAAGACGCATCTTACCGCATAGGCGAACTAAATCCCGCATTAGTCAAAGAAATCGTCGAAGGAAAGAAAAAAACAGAACGCCCTCAGGGCGCGAGAAAACCTGTTTTGTGCCCGGGCTGCGCGCACCGCTCGGTGTTTTACGCTTTGAAAAAACTCAAAGCCGTTGTAGCAGGAGACATAGGCTGCTACACTCTCGGCGCGTCAAAACCGCTTGAAGCATTGCATACAACCGTGTGCATGGGCGCAAGCGTTACGATGTTTGAAAGCATGTCGAAAATTTTGGGACACGGCAAAGTTGCCGCCGTAATCGGCGACTCGACTTTTGTCCACTCAGGCATTACCGGTCTCATTGACGCGGCTTACAATAATGCCAATGGCCTTGTAATAATTTTGGATAATTCTACAACCGCCATGACAGGCAGCCAGCCAAACCCGTCAACGGGGTATAATGCAAAAGGCGAGGCCTCAAAGAGGCTTATTTTAGAAGACATTTGCAAAGCATCCGGTGCGGACATCGTGGAAGTCATACACGGTTTTGCCCCGAATTTGCAGGAAAAAATTAAAGAACTGATGGGCAAAGACGCGCTGTCCGTGCTCATAGTGCGCTATCCCTGCAAAATTATCGCGCCGGTAAAAGATCCCATGCCGGTTTTTTCAAAGGAAAGCTGCACAAAATGCTATATGTGCCTGCAAGTTGACTGCCCTGCAATACATAAAGACGATGACGGAAATATAGTTTTGGAAGAAAGCGTCTGCACCGGCTGCAATGTTTGCGTGCTGGCGTGCAAATTCGGCGCGCTTAAAAAGGCAGATTGAAGAGTGAAAAGTTGAGAGTGAAGATACGGCAACGGCAAAAATTTTGAATTTGCTCACCAACTTGGTGTCGAATTGAAGTTTCTAGCCTTTGCCTGTCATTCCGGAGTGTTTCTGTCCGGAATCTGCTTTAAGATAGCTCCACGGCAAACGGCAGATTCCGGACAAAAGCTTTCCGGAATGACAAACCATAAATTATGGAACACAGATATTTTGTATATATTGCCGCAAGTAAAAAGAACGGCGTTTTGTATATAGGCGTTACGAATAATCTTGTTCGCAGAATGTACGAGCACAGAAGCGGTTTGATAGAAGGATTTACAAAAAAGTATAACTTGAAGACGCTTGTTTATTATGAAATGTTTCAAGATATAGATAAAGCCATAGCGAGAGAGAAAATTTTAAAAGATTGGCATAGAGACTGGAAAATCAGACTGATAGAAAATACCAATCCGGAATGGAAAGATTTGTTTAACAGTATTTTGTTTTAGAAACGGCAGATTCTCCCGGACTAAAAAATTCCGGGGCAGGCTTGCTGCAGAAAGTTTTTAAGTTTGTTTGCGGAGATTTGTAGTCCGCAATCTGCCGTAAAACAACTTCACGGAAAACGGCAGATCCCGTACAGGGACACTCCGGAATGACAACAGAATCGAACGGCAGATCCCGGACAGAGACACTCCGGGATGACAAGCCAAGTTTGTCACTCCGGAATGACACCACGAAGAGGAGTATATATGCAGGATAACGAAGTTACTGGTGACAAGGTCACCAACATTTTGTTTTGCGGGACCGGCGGGCAGGGGGGTTTGACTGCGGCGGAGATTGTCGCGCTTGCGGCGGTTTATGACGGGTATCACGCCAAAAAATCCGAAGTGCACGGAATGGCGCAGCGCGGCGGGTCAGTGGAATCGCACGTGCGGTTCGGCAAGCGTGTCGCTTCGCCCCTTATAGAAACCGGCGAGGCCGGTTTTCTTGTGCCGTTTCACAAAGGCGAACGCGACAGAATGCTTCAATACCTTGCAAAAGACGGAGTTGACCTGCTCAAAGATCTGCAGGAAGCGGACGGAAAACTTGAAAACAAAAAGTTCATCAACACTTACATGCTCGGCAGGCTTTCAAAGCGTCTAAATATCAGCCGCGAAAGCTGGCTAAAAGCTTTGGAAACCGGATTTAAAGGCAGGCTTGTTGAAGAAAACAGAAAAGTTTTTCTGGGAGCCGCGCAAGAAGACTGAGGATTTGTTATGGTAAATAGAAAACTGCTGATTTTGCTGGCTATAGCGCTTGTCATATTTTTTACCGTTATGCATATACGCTACGGAGCTTTTGCGCAGGCACAGTCTGCCGTTGCCGCCCGTAGCGCCGGGACCGCCCGCAGCGCCGATGCCGGCGTTTCAAGCCGCGAAAGCGATTTTTCTGAAGAGAACGAAGTCAACGTAAACGATAACGTCACGCGGGACGTTACGGAGTTTAAAGTAAACGCTCCGATTAATTTTAACTATAAAACCAAAGCCGAAATTTACGGCATAAGAAAAAAATTCGTGGCGGAAAGTCTTTTTAAAAATCCGGACTATACCCCCAGCAAAACGGTTTTCTCGAAAATTGCCGACGGAAAACAGTGGATAACTCTGGAGTACGAATATTACGACAAAAACAGCAGCGAGGGCTATTCCGAAGAGAGCAGGTTTATAAACAATCCCACCGCTCTTATAATGCTGGACATTCCTTTTTCGTCGGTCAATGCCGGAAAGTATTGGGGAGAGGATATGTATCTTCTCCCAAAATCGATATCTTATCATAAAGAAGAAAATACGATTAAGACGGCGTATTCGCTGCAAAAGTTTTTCAGCGAACTGCATCCGGGTCTTAAAAACGAATTTTTATGTTTTCTTAACGGGTTAAACGCCCGTGATTTCGGCTATCCGTGGGTTTTTGTTTATCAGTCGGACAATGTGACGTTCAGGCCGC
>WQUP01000208.1 GCA_009782015.1 Endomicrobiia bacterium
CCGCCTAGCAATGACGACAAAAAAAGTCGTTGCCGTATCTTCACTCTCCACTCCTCACTCTTCACTCTGCCGTTTTATGTACGCCTGTCCCAGACAAAGCCCGCCGTCATTTATCGGTACTTCGGAGTTAAAGTATGCTTTAGAACCTTTTAAGCGCAAGTCCGCAAGAGCTTTTTCCAGCAAAAATGTGTTTTGAAATACTCCGCCGCTCAAAAGCACGGCTTTGGCATCGTATTGCTTTGAATATTTTAAAGCCAGCCGGATTATTATTTCGGCAAGCGTGTTGTGGAACCGCGCGCTTATCTTGCCTGCGGAAACGCCGCTTTCTATATCATTTAAAACACTTTCGATTATGCCGCTTAAAGTTATAACTCCGTTGTTATCTGAAAATTCATAAATGCCGCGCTCTGTCCGAACGGCTGCGGCTTCGAGAGCGACCGCGGCTTCCGCTTCAAAAGACGCTTCGCTCTTAACGCCGGTCAAAGCGGCTACCGCGTCAAAAAGCCTTCCGGCGCTTGAAGTCAACGGTGAGTTTATTCCGCTTTCAACCATCTTTGCTGCGGTCTTGTAAGGATATTTTTTTATGTGCTCAGGCAGCCTATGCAAAAGGTTGTGCTTTTGCAGGAGCGAAACGGCAACGCGCCATATTTCCTTAACGCATATGTCGCCGCCCGGAAGCGCGAAATAATCAAAATGCGCAATCCTTGAAAATCCGCTTCCGTCAAACAAAATCACTTCTCCGCCCCATATCCTGCCGTCATCTCCGTAACCGTTTCCGTCAAAGATAAATCCCAAAGCCCTGTCTTTGATCCCGTGCTCCGCGATCACTGACGCAGCATGAGCGTAATGATGATAAACCTGAACCGGAGCCTTATATTTCGATTTTACGTACTGCGACGAAAAATATGCCGGATGAGCGTCGCATACGGCTTTTTGCGGCTTTACGTCAAGAAATTTCTCCGTCTTTTTTATGCTTTCAGCGAAAAAAGAAAGATTTTGTTCATGCGCTAAGTCGCCTATAAACTGGGAAATGTAGGCTTTTGCGTTTCTCGTTATGCAGAAGTTGTTTTTCAGATCTCCGCCGGCTGCAAAAATGCTCTCTCCGGCTTTGCCGAAGTTAACCGGCGCCGGCACATAACCCCTGCTGCGCCTGATTGTTATTTTTTCGCTGCTGTCGGGCAGGAATTTGACTATAGAATCGTCCGAGCGGTTTTCGATATCCCTGTCGTTTGCAAGAAAATAATCGGCTGTCCCTTTCAAAGCGGAGAAAGCTTCTTTCTCGTTTATGCAGACAGGCTCGTCGCTGCGGTTGCCGGACGTCATCACAAGCAGCGGCAGTTCGGCGGACAAAAGATGCTGGAGCGGCGTATAAGGCAGCATTACGCCGAGGCTCGGGTTTGCGGGCGCAAGCGATTTAAAAAGTTTTTCGTATTTTTTATTGCTTTTCTTTCTCAAAAGAACTATCGGAGACGCCGCGGAGAGCAAAGCTTCTTTTTCAAATTTGCTTACAAGGCAAAACTTTCCGGCTGTGTCCAATCCCGAGGCCATTACGGCAAAAGGTTTTGAAGGCCTGTCCTTTCTCTTCCTCAAAGCCGCAACAGTCTTCCCATTAAGAGCGTCGCAGGCCAGATGGTAGCCGCCTATGCTTTTTAAGGCGATAATTTTTCCGTTTTTCAAGTGTTTTACGGCGTCTTTCAAAGCGGCGTCTCTCTCGGAAAGACGGCGGCCGTTTTTATCGCAGAGATAAAGTTTCGGGCCGCATTCCGGACATGCGTTTGGCTGCGCGTGAAAACGGCGGTTTGACGGATCATCGTACTCGGAAGCGCACGACGGGCACATTTTGAATTTGAGCATCGTAGTATTTTTTCTGTCGTAAGGAAGTTTTTTTATTATGGAAAAACGCGGTCCGCAGTTTACGCAGTTTATGAATGGGTATCCGAATCTTTTGTCTTTTTTGTCAAAAAGCTCTTTTTTGCACTCTTCGCATACGGCCAAATCTGCGGGAACCTCCGAAGTAATTTCCGTTTCTATGCTCTTCAATATTTGAAAATCCGCATATTTGTCAGCTTTAATATTTTTAAAAATAAACGAGGCGTCAAAGCCTGATTTTTGAAGCTTGTCTTTAAATCCGCTTATCGCGCGCTTGCCGCCCTGCGCCATAATTTCGACTCCGGCGCCGGTATTTCTTACAAAACCGGCAAGCCCAAATTTTTTTGCCAAATTAAACACAAAGGGTCGGAGGCCGACCCCCTGCACTGTCCCGGAAGCCTTTATAAAAAGGCTTTCAGCATTGTTGTATGTACCCGTCATTCTGCGCGAAGTCGCAGAATCTATGAATTTATAGACCCTGCGACTTTGCGCAGGGTGACAAATGCGTTTAGTAAAGGGATAATTCCCAAGGCTTTTATTCCGTTTCAATGCTTTTGACATACGCTTCGCGCCCTGAAACGATTTTGATGTCGTTGGATTTGCAATGCGGACAAACGAGATTGTCCATGTCGGAAGGTTTGATATCTTTGAGGCAGACGTTGCATTTTGCCGCAAGCGGCATTATTTCGTACTCAAGTTCTGCTCCGGAAGCTATTTCATTTTCAGCAAATATATGGTCGGCAAAAGAGTGCGTCAAAAAACTCTGCTCTATTCCCGAAGCCTCTCCTAAAACTATCGTCACTTTCGTTATCTTTTTTATGCCGTTTTTTTCAGCTTCGTCAGCGATAACTTTCCACATATCTTTTGCTATACCGTGTTCGTGCATTTTTTTACCCTCTGTCGTTTTTTATGGATATATTATACAACATAAAGACAGGTAAAAGATAATAGGAAAGGGCGAAGATTAGAAGTTTGGAGAGATTAGAAGTTTGGCGGGCCGCCTTTGGCGGCGAAGAGCCGTACGCCGTTGCCAAGCTTCCAACCATCCAATCTTCTAATCTTCCGCCGTTCTCGCCGTTGCCTCGCATCCTCGCCTCTTCGCATCCTCGCATCCGCGCCTCACTCCACAAACACTTCCACTCTTCTGTTCGCGGCTCTGCCTTCGGCAGTCGCGTTGCTCTGTACCGGCATCGTGTCGGCAAAACCTTCATAACTTATCTTTTCCGCCGGGATTCCCGAGTTTATAAACTCGTCATACACGCTTCTGGCTCTCTGCCTCGACAATCTCTTATTCGTCTCTTTTGAACCCGTGCTGTCCGTATGCCCTTCTATCGCTATCTTCTTATAATCGTAATTTTTTACCTCTTCCGCTATCTTACTTATCTGTCTCTTATCTTCTTCGCTCAGAAAATAACTGTTTGTATCAAAATGCGTTGTCAGCGTATAAGTCTTAAGCATCGGCCTATTTCTTCTTGCCTCGGCTTCCGCTTTCTGCTTTGCCAAATCTGCATCGCTTATCTCTTTCGTTATCTTTGCCTCTTCCTCTATCCTTTTCGCTTTTGCCTCTTCTTCGGCTTGTACCTTCTGCGCTTCAAGCGCCGCTTTCTTTT
>WQUP01000209.1 GCA_009782015.1 Endomicrobiia bacterium
TTACCGCGCCTGTGCCGAAAGATTTATCGACAATATAGTCGGCTACTATCTTTATCTCCCGGCAGGTAAGCGGAAGAACTATAGTCTTTCCTGTAAATGACGCGTATCTTTCGTCATCGGGATTTACCGCAACCGCCGTATCGCCGAGCATAGTTTCAGGCCTGGTAGTTGCGACAACGATATATTCGCCGGAATTTTTAAGAGGATACTTGATATGCCACAAATTGCTCTTTTCGTTTTCGTATTCGACTTCTATGTCAGAAAGGGCTGTCGAACATCTTGTGCACCAGTTTACAAGCCTTTTGCCCCTGTAAATGAGCCCTTTTTCGTAGAGCTTTATAAAAGCTTTTTTAACGGCTTTTGAACGCTCTTCATCCATGGTAAAAGCGGTCCTGTCCCAGTCAATGCCGCAGCCAAGCTTTTTTAACTGATCCAAAATCGTGTCACCGGTCTCGGTTCTCCACTTCCACATCGTTTCAAGGAACTTCTCTCTGCCGAGATCGTATTTTGTTTTCCCTTCTTTTTTGAGGAGTTTCTCGACAACGTTCTGCGTGGCGATGCCGCCGTGGTCCGTGCCGGGCACCCAAAGCGTATTAAAGCCCTGCAGTTTTCTGAATCTTATTATTATGTCCTGAAGAGTATTATTCAGTGCGTGGCCCATATGCAGCGAGCCGGTAACATTAGGCGGCGGTATCACTATGGTGAAAGGTTTTTTATTCTTATCCGGCTTTGCCGAGAAAGTTTTATGCTCGATCCAGTATTCGTACCACTTTTTCTCGACTTCTTTGGAGTTATAGACTTTTTCCATTTCCATATTGCACCTTTTAACCGCATGTATTCTAATGTTAATAATTGAAGAATTATATCAAAATTTAATGATTTTTTGTAAAAACACTTATCAATGCGCGCTGCGCGCGCGGAAGCTTGGAAGTTCAGAAGTTCGGCAGCTCAGCAAAGAAAAAGGCTTTGTTGTTGCCGCACTTCCGAGCTGCTGAGCTGCCGAACTTCCGCCGTTCCCTTCACTCCGCCTTTAAAAAATTGTATAATTACGGCATGAAAAAAATATTCTTTCTGTCAACAATGCTTATCTTGAGCTGCGGCACATATCAGAAAACCCAGCCTTCTGCTGCAGCCGTGCCTAAAGAAAAACAAAACATTGCGATTAAGGAGAACAAAAAAATGAACGCTGTAATCGAAACGTCACAGGGAACCATTAAAATAGAGCTGTTTGAAGATAAAGCTCCGAAAACGGTGGCAAACTTTGCCGGACTTGCCGAGGGAACAAAAGAGTTTACCGATCCCAAAACCGGCAAACAAGTAAAAAGAAAATTTTACGACGGCCTGATTTTCCACAGAGTCATACCCGAATTTATGATACAGGGCGGATGTCCTCTAGGAACCGGCACAGGCGGTCCGGGATATAAATTTGAAGACGAAACAAGTAACGGTCTGAAGTTTGATAAGCCCGGAAGGCTTGCGATGGCGAACTCGGGGCCCAACACAAACGGTTCGCAGTTTTTTATAACCGAAACCGCTACGCCGTGGCTCAACGGCAACCACACGATTTTCGGACAGGTAACCGAAGGCATGGACGTAGTCAAAAAAATAGCCCGCGTTGAAGTAGATTTTTCAGACAAACCGGTAGAGCCTGTTGTTATAAAAAAGATAACCATAGAAAGACAATGATTAATGGTTAATGATTAATGATAAATGCAGGTGTTCGGGGACAATGTCCCCGAACCTATTAATAGGTTTTCGTGAAGCGAAAACACATAAATTAACCATTTACCATTAATCATTGCCGTTAAGAAGGTGAAAAATGAAAAGTATAGTATTCATAACTGCGCCTGCGGTTTTCAGGGATGAAGAGTATGCTAAGCCTAAAAAGATACTTGAAGACGGCGGAATTCAGGTTGTTACGGCCAGCGTGAAGAAAGGCGAAATCACAGGTAAATACGGACTTAAGGCTGTAAGCGATATGACGCTTGAAGAGATAAAGCCGGATAATTTTGACGCCATCGCATACATAGGCGGAGGCGGTTCAAGCGTTTTTTTCGAAGATCCGAACGCTTTAAAGCTCGCAAATGAATTTTATCATAACGGCAAACCGACCGCGGCGATATGCATAGCCGGAACTATTTTGGCAAATTCGGGAATATTGAAAGGCAAAAAGGCGACTGTTTTTATCGACGGGAAATACGCGCTTGAAAAAGGCGGAGCCGAATATACCGGAAAACCTCTTGAAATAGACGGCAGCATAATAACCGCAAACGGACCCGAAGCCGCCGAAGAGTTCGGCAAAGCAATACTAAAAGCAATTAATAGTTAATAATTAATAATGAATAATTGACGGCAACGGCCCGCCCCCACCTTAATCCTCTATGAAAAACTATTAATTATTCACTATTAATTATTACCTGCCGTTAACTGTCTTGCGCAATAATGCTTCCTATGTCGCATATTATAGAATTTATCCTCGTGTACTGATCCAGAATATCCATATGAAACCCGGAAGTCTCAATCGATTCCTGCAAATTTGCGTGAAGCCTTGCAATATGTTTTTGCCTTAATTCCGTTTCCTGAACCATTACGTGAGACTTGTAATCCGCGACTTCTTTTGCAAGCCCCTTATCTTCGGCGGAAAAAGCGTTCAAAGCCTTTGCCAGATTAGCGCACGCGTCGGCGTGTATTTTTTTGATGTCATCAAGACCTTCCTCGGAAAAACGCGAGTGGCTTCTTATTTTCTTTTTTGCCGTGTGCATGAGATTTCTGTCGATTATATCCGCGATTTCGTCCAAGTCGGACAATATGTAAAGCAGGCGAATCTCTTTTTTAGACTGGGCTTCGCTTAAGCCCTTCTGGCCTATTTTAGCCATATACGGAATAATCTCGTTGTCGAGCAGATCTATTTTGACGCCTTTGTTGGATATGTTTGCCGGTATATTTATATTTCTCGTTTTCAGCGCCTTGATAGAATGCGTAAGCATGTCAAGCACAAACTCCCCCATCCTCTCTATCTCTTTTTTGGAAAGTTCCAAAGCTTTGTCGGCACTTTTTTCCATATTTTTTATATCTATGTAAACCGTGCCGAAGGCGAGCTCCTCATTTTTAAACGGATATACCGTAAACATGAGTTTTTGCATATATTTTAAAAACGGAAGAAGCACGACGGCGTTTACCGTTGCGGCAAGCGTATGAGACATCGCGACCTGTCTGCCGATGTCTTCCGTAAAAACCAGATGTTTGGTAACCCACTTCACAAAGGTAAACCAAATTCCCTCGTTGTTAAAGGCTGCGATCTTGAGAAGCGGAAATATAAGCAGCACCGCTATAATCTGCTGTACTATCTGCCAAATCATCGTCCTCTTGGCGTTTCTCGGCATATTTACCGTGCCGAGAACTACGGTAATACAGCTTCCGACGTGCGAGCCCAGAGCGATGCATACGGCCTGATTTAAAGTGAGAACGTTTGACA
>WQUP01000210.1 GCA_009782015.1 Endomicrobiia bacterium
AAGAGATGTATTCAAAAGCGCTCGGCATAAAGCCGGATTATAAAAACGCAAGGGAAAGGCTCAATAAACTGATAGGACTGGGGCATGACGATGAATAATATAGAACAAATCGTATCCGACGCGCTCTCGAAAATAAATTCGGCCGCCATAGCGGAGCTTGAGGCTTTGAAAGCCGAATATCTGGGCAAAAGCGGCGTGATAACGCAGATTTTAAAATCTCTTTCCCAGTATTCTATCGAAGAAAAAAAACGCATAGGCGCCGAAGCGAATAAAGCGAAAAGCGGGATAGAAAGCGCGCTGGAAAAACGCTTTGCGGCTCTGGAAAAAGCGCGCGTTGACGAAAAACTTGCAAAAGAAAAAATAGATTTCTCCCAGGCTTTTTATTTTCCGTTTGCCAAGGGAAGCCTTCATCCCGTAATGCAGGCGATAAACGACATAAGCCGTATTTTTAAGGCTTTGGGTTTTTCCGTAGCAGAAGGTCCCGAGATAGAAACAGACTGGTATAATTTCGAAGCTTTAAATATTCCGGCTTCGCATCCCGCCAGAGACACTCAGGATACTTTTTATCTCGACGGTATGAAAAATCTTCTAAGAACGCATACTTCTCCGGGGCAGATACACGTCATGGAGAAACAAAAACCGCCGGTTAAGGTAATTGTTCCCGGCAGAGTTTACAGAAACGAAGCTTCTGACGCGTCGCACTCTTCCATATTTCATCAGGTGGAGGGGCTTGCCGTTGACGAAAATATAACGTTTGCAGATCTTAAAAGCACGCTGGCGTCGTTTGTGCATCAATACTTCGGCTCGGGCCTGGATATACGTTTCAGGCCGTCCCACTTTCAGTTCACGGAACCGTCCGCCGAGATGGACATGCAGTGCTTTTTCTGCAAAGGAAAAGGATGCAGAGTGTGCAAAAACTCAGGCTGGATAGAGACGCTGGGCTGCGGAATGGTGCATCCTAACGTTTTCAGATCCGTAAAGTATGATCCGGAAAAATATACGGGTTTTGCTTTCGGCATGGGACTTGAAAGAATCACGATGCTCAAGTACGGCATAGACGATATCAGGCTTTTTTATGAAAACGATTTGAGATTTTTGAAACAGTTCTAAACGGCGGATGCAGTGATGCGGTGATGCAGAGATGCATGGTAACGGCTTAATATTAGAGAAGTTGTTGTCTTTGCCCTGCCTCACTGCATCTCTGCATCTTCGCATCAGTCGTTAAAAAAGGATTTTAACATGAAGTTATCATACAACTGGCTTAAAAAGTTTGTTGATTTCGAACTTTCTCCTAAAGAGTTGGCGGAGATGCTGACTTTTATAGGCATTGAAACTTCAGTCGTATCGTCTGGATGCCAATGGAGCGGCGTAATTACGGCAAAGGTGAACGGCGTTCAAAAACATCCTAATGCCGACAAGTTGTCGCTGTGCAGCGTAAGCGACGGCGCAAATAATTACTCGATAGTGTGCGGCGCGGCAAATGTCGCCGCCGGACAAACCATTCCGCTTGCAAAAATAGGAGCGCTGCTTCCCGGAGGTTTTGAGATAAAGAAGTCAAAAATCAGAGGGGTAGAATCCGAGGGTATGATATGTTCCGAGCAGGAGCTTGGGCTCAAAGACAAATCCGAAGGAATCATGGTTCTTGCCGAAGGCACGGAGCTCGGCGTTGCGCTCGAGAAAGTTCTTGAAGAAAGCTCTGATTCCATTTTGGAAATAGAAATAACAACAAACAGGGGCGATTGCCTCAGCCACCTCGGCGTAGCAAGAGAGATAGGCGCAAAGCTCAGAAAAACGCCTATAATTCCGACAATAAAAACTCCGAACGTTACGGCGATAAGCGGAGTAAAAGTGGAATCAAATCTATGCAGCCGCTACATAGGCTGCACAATAACCGGCGTAAAGATACAGCCTTCTCCAAAGTGGATCGCTTCAACTCTTGAGAAATGCGGCATAAGACCCATAAATAACATCGTTGACATAACAAATTACGTCATGCTTGAACTTGGGCAGCCGCTCCACGCGTTTGACATATCCAAGCTTGCTTCTCCAAAGGTAATTGTCAGAACGGCAAAAGAAAACGAGACCATTACCGCTCTTGACGGCAAAAAATATAATCTGGATTCTGATATGCTGTTGATTGCCGACGAAGAAAAACCCGTGGCAATAGCCGGCGTGATGGGCGGAGAGTATTCCGGAATAGACGAGTCAACGCAGAATATTTTTCTTGAAAGCGCGATTTTTGATCCGGCATCCGTGAGAAAAACGTCGAAAAAGCTCAATCTCTCAAGCGACGCGTCTTACAGGTTTGAAAGAGGCGTCGGCTGGGACATAACGGAGCTTGCCTCGTGGAGAGCCGCCAACCTTATATGCGAAATTGCCGGCGGAAGAATCGAAACCAGGGAAGACGTTCGTACCCTGGACTACGAAAAAACCCAGATTTCGCTGAAAGTTGAGAAAGTGTCAAAACTGCTTGGTTATCCGATAGACGAAGACGACATAGCCGGCATTTTAAGATTTCTCGGCATAGATCTTCAGCCGCGCGGCGAAATAATGCTTTGCATCATACCGTCGTGGCGCAATGACATAAAAGAAGACGTCGATCTCATAGAAGAAGTCGCAAGAATAGACGGGTACGACAAAACTCCTAAGCCGATTCTTTTAGATGTCCAAAAACATACGTCGAATAATTCGTTTTTTCCTGCTGCAGTCGAGCATTTCAGAACTAAGCTCAGCGGCATGGGCTTCAGCGAAGCGCTCAATAACAGCTTTTGCGAAATCAGGGAACTTGACGCTTTCGGCTTGAACTATTCTTATAAAATAGCGAACCCCATTTCAAAAGAAAATGAAGTTTTAAGGCCTTCTCTTCTTCCGCTGCTTTATAAAAATCTCACGCTCAATGCCGGCCACGGCTTGAAGTCTGTGGCTCTTTTCGAGTACGGCAAGATTTACTGCGAGCAGGGAGAAAGAAAAACTTTTGCCGCCATAATGCACGGGAACGTGTGGAGCGAGTGGTGGAAATGGGCTGAAAACGGCATAGAGCCGAAGTATGATTTTTATTTCGGCGGAGGAGTGGTAAAAAGCATTTTGCCTTCGGACGATTTTATAATAACGGAAAATTTGTCTCCGAAAGATTATTTCCACCCCGGTAAAACTGCTGCCGTTGCATACAGGGGCAAGGCCGTAGGGCAGTTCGGTATATTGAGGCCTTTTGCCGGAAGCGACTTAAAAGACGATATATTCTACTTTGAGATGGATGTCGAAGCGCTTGAAAGCTCTTACAGCCACGGCAATTCTCTCTTTAAACACTATGCAAAATTTCCGGAAGTAAAAAGAGACATATCCGTTACCGCGGACAAGATGACGCCTTTTTCAAAAATAGAAAAGACGATAAAAAATATAATGAAAACCGGCGGAATACTTAAAGAGTATTCGGTATTCTCGGTTTATGACGACGAACAAAAGCTCGGC
>WQUP01000211.1 GCA_009782015.1 Endomicrobiia bacterium
TAGAATAGTGTCTTCTTCTGAAGATGTGAAAAATCTTGCCGAGAAAGATTTAGGAATAGCAAATAGTCTGGTTATAGTAGAAAATATGGACGAGGCGGAAAGGCTGCAAAAACAAGGCTTTAATGCCGCCGTTGTAGTGAAAAAAACAGGGAGATCGTTGGGCGGCGTTGTGTTGACGGACGGCGATGAAAATAAAATAGGCAAAGTGAAAATGTCTGAAATCGGCGGGATAATGCTCTTTGATGTCCGTTTGAACAACGAGAATACTACGCTCGAAGAAATAAAGGCGGCAATAGAAAAATCGGTGTCCGAAGGAGTATGGTACGAGAAGTTAAAAGCCAGGGGGATAACGCAGGTAATAATATCCGACAATAATTCCGTTTCGGAAGTATCGGCTAAAATGAGAAACGTTGAAAGAGACAGAAACGGCAATAAAACCAAAGAAGCCGCGCTGTATCTTAACGACAGAAAAGAGCCGGTAAATAACTTAGAAGAATTCTGTAAGAACGAGTATAAAACTAACGGCATAGGCGTGTATGTGATTAATCCGGACTCGTACCCGGCGGCAGATATAAAGGAGTTGAGAAAAGACGGCATTCGGTTTGTTTTTGCCGTGAAGGCAGACGAGGTCAGCGAGAGCATGGAGTTTAGTTTTGACGGCGCGATGATAGATGCCGCAAGTATTGCAAATGTTAATGATGCAAAAACGCTGCTTGAGAAATTAGTCAAAGCAAAGAATGCGGCCGGGAACAGCTACGGTTTGAGAATAACCGTAAAATTCAGCGAAAATATCTTAAGCGAACTTGCAAAAGAGTATGATGCAAAAAAATACAGCGGGATAATGCTTGTAACGAAAGAAGGATCGGCATATAACGGAAGCTTAGGGAAAATGGAAGTTGCGGCAGACGCCATAAACGATAAGCTGCTTGAAAACAGCAATGTCGGAGCGATAGGTTCGGCCAAAGAAGAAACGTTTGCAAATAATAAAGAACAAAGGAAAGAAAAAAAGAGCGCGAAAGAACAATTTGAGCGCGGTGAAAAAGCTGCGTGGGGAAATAAGTTTGAAGATCGGGCTGATATAACGAATACGGAATTGGTTGGAATAATAACCTCATTGACTCCAGACAGCGCAAATTTCGAGGAAAAGATAACAGAATTTGCAAATAAGGCAAATAACGGATTAACCGCTCAAGCGCAAAGTTATTTAAAGCATCTTGTAGAAAAAGGCAGGTATGCGGAAGCTTTAGGATTTATAAGAGGAGCAGCGTTAAACAGTGTGGCGGAAGAATGGAATTCAATGTTAGATAAAAAAGGAATAAATGCGGATATCGTGAAGCAGAATGATAAAGTATATAGAACCGGATTGATAAAAGCGCTGCAGCTGGTTCTTGCCGGGAAAACTTTGAGCGAAATATCGGATGAAGAAATGAATCTGCCGTACGCGGACGCGAAAAGTTATATAGACGCGATAATGTCGTCGGTGAACGCGGATATGGAAAATACATTGTTCGAAAATGAATATACGATAAAGAAATTGGGAGAAAAAGACGTTCCAGCGGCAATTACGGCGTACAACAACTTTAACGTCTTCCTGCAGGAAAATTTCAGAAAACAGGCCGCCGAAAAGATAAAAATTTCCACAACATTTGCGGTGAGAAGCATACTAAGCGCCGCGTAAAACCCTGTTAGAAGCTGAGAAGTTGGGAAGCTGTGAAGTTGAGCAACGACTTACTGCAAAGACTTTGTTTTTGCTCAGCTTCCCAACTTCCCAGCCTCCCAGCTTCTATTCCGTTAATCTGTTTCTCTGACTCGAGCCATCGCATAAACTTCCCGTACGGTAACTTTTGGTTAAAATATGCTATAATAATTAAAAACGAATATATAAACTTCCCGTACGGGAAGCCATTGTTCTACATGCGGAGGACTTATGGCATTTATAACTGCGTCAATCACAACAGCAATGCAGTTGGGAAGCAAAATTCAGGAAAGCAGAAAAAAACAAAATCTTACCCAGCGGGAGCTTGCCGCCGCCAGCGGGGTGGGCGCGCGTTTTATCGTTGACCTTGAAAAAGGCAAAGAAACCGCGGAGATAGGAAAAGTGCTGAAAGTCGTAAAGATGCTCGGCATAGAAATAGACATTAAAATACCTGCGGGCGATAAGGAATAATTATGGAAAATAAAATTTTGTCCGTACGCCTTTTCGGACGGGAAGCCGGAACATTGAAGCAAGATGAGTCCGGTAAAATGAGATTTACTTATTCGGATAACGCCAAAACCGCAATTTCCATGAGTCTTCCCTTAGAGAAGAAAAATTTTAATGAAAAAGAATGCCGCCCGTACTTTAACGGTCTTTTGCCTGAAAATGAAACAACCAGAGAAAGACTGGCAAAAATTTTTAAAATAAGCTCCGGCAGCGATTTTGCCCTTCTCAGATCTATCGGGCATGACTGCGCGGGCGCGCTGTCGCTGCATAATCCGGATGAACCGGAAAAAAAAGTTTCCTTTATGAAGCTTGACTGCGAACCGAAAACAGAAGAAGAGCTGGCTAAATACATAGAAGAACTGCCGGAAAGGCCGCTCTTTATCGGCGAAGATAATGATATACGCATTTCTCTGGCAGGCGTTCAGGATAAGGCCGCAGTCAGCGTTTTGGGCGGAGAAATCTGTTTTCCAAAAAACGGTTCGCCGTCAACTCATATTTTAAAACCGCTTGTCAAAAAATTTGACGATACCGTTTCAAACGAATATCTGTGCATGCGTTTGGCTTCTGCCGCAGGAATAAGGGTTCCTAAGGTTGAAATCAGAAAAGCAAAAGATACCCCGTACTTTCTTATAGAGCGTTACGACAGGGAATTGCGAGGCGATGAAATTAAGAGAATTCATCAGGAAGATTTTTGCCAAGCGCTGGGAATATTGAGCGGCGATAAGTATCAGAAAGACGGCGGACCGGGCATAAAAGAATGTTTTGACCTTTTAGATAAAACGGTTGTTCCAGCAAAAGACAGAGTGGCGTTTATGAAAATGATAATGTTTAATTATTTGATAGGCAACAACGACGCGCACGGAAAAAACTTTGCCATGTTGTATAAAAATGAAATCCCTAAGCCCGCGCTTGCGCCCGCTTATGATATTTTATCTACCGAAGTTTATCCGGAACTCAGTAAAAAAATGGCAATGCGCATAGGTTCGTCTTATGAAAAAGACCGGACGAATGCTTCCGATTGGCACAAAATGTGCGCCGGCGTGGGTTATTCCTTTGCGGAATTTAAAAGAGAATTTTTAGAAATGTGCCAAATGCTTCCCGAAAAACTCGACGTTGAAATGAAATCTTTAAGCGGACAGCCGGGCAGCGGTATCCCTGCAAAAATTTCAGAAATAGTTTTAAAGAATATAAAACAGATTAAAGCGGTTTTTGGTTAAGACTTACGGGGCATTTGTTTTGCCGTTCAT
>WQUP01000212.1 GCA_009782015.1 Endomicrobiia bacterium
TGCCTTGCGTCTGTTTTAAAAGCATTTCCAAATCTTTTAAATCGTGTCCGGATATGACTATAAAAGGGCCTTTTTCAATGTCGGTGCTGACTTTTACCGGAACTGGCATTCCGTAAGCCGAGGTATTGGCCTCGTCAAGAAGCGCCATGCACTTTAAATTAACTTGCCCAAGCTCCATAAGAAGCCCGAGCCATTCGTCAACGGAATGTTCTTTTGCCAAAGCCGCAAGGCCTTTGTACATCCATGCATCCACGTCTTTATCGATTTTGCCGAGAACGCGCGCATGGTGTGCATAAGCCGCCATACCGTCCAATCCGAACAGAAGCGTGGATCTGAGCGAACGTATATCTTTGTCGCCGCTCCATAAATCTTTAGCCGTAAATATTTCATCGCCGCCGAGACTTTTTCTTTTGGCAGCAGCCGATTCTCTTAAACTTTCTGCGGCCGCGGGATCAAAATTTACGTTTGTAATCCTCATAAAAAGGCCGTCCAGCAAAAACTTTACGGAACTTTCTTCAAACTTTTTCGCCTTCTCCGCAGCCGCCGCAAGATTTACGAGTTCTGCAGTAAGCCCATCCAAATTATTAGCCGTAACTTCGTCTTTTCCGCACACACCCCTCACGGTGCAGCCTTTCCCCGCAACCGTCTGCTCGCACTGAAAACAAAACATTGACATAATTTTCTCCTTGATATCAGAAGTTTAGAGAGCTTGGAAGCTTAGAAGTTTGGCAAGTCTGAAGTTTGGAAGCTTAGAAGTTTGGAAGTTTGGCAAAGGCAAAAAACTTTGCCTAAAGCAGTTGCTAAACTTCTAAACTTCAAAACTTCCAAACTTCTGCCGTTAATGTCTTTGCCAAACTTCCAATCCTCCAAACTTCTAATCCTCTGTCTTTTTTATATTTTTTTCCCATTGATACCCAAAACAATCGTCTCCGTCTTTATATCTTTTCCCGACTGACGCGCAGCTTCCAAAGCCGCATGGGCAAGACCGCCGCAGCACGGAACTTCCATCCTTACAACAGTCAGGCTTTTGATATTGTTATTCTCAAGTATTGCCGCAAATTTTTCCGTATAATCCACGCTGTCGAGCTTCGGACAGCCGATTATCGTTATTTTTCCTTTCATATAGTCATGAAAGTTCCCGCAGGCAAACGCCGAGCAATCGGCCGCAATAAGCAAATCGGCGTTGTCAAAATAAGGCGCGTTTACCGGAACCAGCTTTATTTGCACAGGCCACTGCCTGAGGCTTGAGAAAGCTTCGCTTTCTTTTTTTGGCTTCGCATTTTCTTCCGTTTTCAGCGACCTCGAATGGCTTCCCGGACAACCGCAGGCAAGAGTTTCCTCTTGCTCATGTAAATCCTTGGGCATGCTTCCGGCGCATCCCCCGTGTACTTTTTCCGCCGTTTTCTTGTTTTCCATATTTTTCTTTACCTCCTCCTCATTATATGCTGCAGCTTCTCTTTCTTCAAAAGTTATCGCGTTTACCGGACATGCCGGCAGACAGTTGCCCAGCCCGTCGCAGTAATCGTCTCTCAAAAGCTTAGCTTTTCCGTTGACTATGCCTATTGCGCCTTCATGGCACGCCGATACGCATAAACCGCACCCGTTGCACTTTGCTTCGTCTATCTTTATTATCTGTCTTTTCATATTATCCTCCCGCTCATTTGATATTACGCCGATAGTGTAATATAATGTGGTTAAAGTTGCTGTTGCATTTGCAACATTTTGATTCACAGGGAAAAACATGGACAAAAACCATTTGAGAGTTTTGAAAAAAGTTAAGCTGTTTGAAGGCATTTCCGAGACAAATATAGAAAAAGCTCTGCTTTGCCTGGGCAGAAAAACAGCGAAATATGAAAAAGGCGAAATTATAATAGCCGAAGGCGAGCCCGTAAAAGACTTAGGCATAGTCTTAAGCGGAAGCGTGCAAATTTTAAAAGACGATTTTGACGGAGCACGGGCTATAATCGCGCAGTTTTATCCTTCGGAACTTTTTGCCGAAGCGCTGGCGTGCGCGCAGGCGCGCAAAAGCCCCGTCACCGCTGCTGCCGCGGCAAACTGCGAAATTTTGTTTATTCCTTTCCTTAGAATATCTAACGTCTGCGACAACGTTTGCGGTTTTCATACCAAAATAACCATGAATATGATGAAGATACTCGCCCGCAAAAATATGCTGCTCAACAACAAGATCGAACATTTGAGCAAGCGGAGTATGCGCGAGAAGATTCTTTCATATCTTACTGAAGAAAGCAGAAAACAAAATTTGAAAGAGTTCAATATACCTTTTAACAGAAACGAACTTGCGGATTTTTTATCTTTGGACAGAAGCGCAATGTCCAGAGAACTCGGAAAGATGAAGGAAGACGGTTTGATAGATTTTGATAAAAACAGATTTAAGCTGAAAGTATGATTTGTCAGACAGCGCCGTCATTCTGAGAGGATTTTATCCTCGAAGAATCCAGACCTCTAGATCCTTCGGCGGAAACAAAGTTTCCTCCTCAGGATGACAAATAAAAAAGGAATCGCCATGTTTTTACCTACGACAAAAGAGGAAATGCAAAAACTCGCCTGGAATAAACCGGATATAATCCTTATATCCGGGGACACTTATATTGACAGCCCGTTTATAGGTACGGCGATAATAGGCAACTGGCTTTCGGCAAACGGATTTAAAGTCGCGGTCATCGCTCAGCCTGACGTAAAAACAGACGATATCGCGCGTCTCGGGGAACCGGAGCTTTTCTGGGGCGTATCTGCCGGCGCAATGGACTCTTTTGTCTCGAATTACACGGCTTTAAACAAATTCAGAAATGACGACGATCTGACTCCCGGAGGCGTCAACAACAGGCGGCCCGACCGCGCCTGCATGGTTTACACTAATCTCATAAGGAAACACTTTAAAAACACTAAGCCCGTTGTTCTCGGCGGCGTCGAAGCAAGCCTCAGAAGAGTTGTTCACTACGATTTTAAAGACAACGATTTGAGACGTTCTATTCTTTTTGACGCGAAAGCGGATATTTTAATTTATGGAATGGGCGAGAAGAGTTCGCTTGAGCTGGCGAAAGCTTTGAAAGAAGGCAGAGAGTGGAGAAACATACGAGGCTTATGCTACATATCAAAAGAAAAGCCTGTAAATTCGGAAAAGCTCGGCTCCCGTGAGGAGCTCGGCTCCTTTGAAGAGTGCAAAGGCGATAAAGACGCTTTTTTCAAAATGTTTTCGCAGTTTTACGGCGATTCCTGCAAGAACGAAGGCTCGGTCCTTGTTCAAAAACACGCTGACAGGTATTTAGTTCAAAACCCGAAACAGAAATGTCTTACGGCAAAAGAACTCGACGCAATATACGATCTTGACTATACGCGCGAGGTTCATCCTTACTACGAAAAGCTGGGCAAAGTGAAAGCTCAGGAGACCATAAAATTTTCTATTACGACGCACCGAGGGTGTTTTGGCGAATGCAATTTCTGCTCCATTGCGGTTCATCAGGGAAAAGAAGTCGTATCGCGGAGCGAAAAATCCGTGATCGAAGAAGCGAAAAAGATAACAAAACTAAAAGATTTTAAAGGTTACATTACAGATTTGGGCGGTCCGACCGCCAACATGTACGGCTCCGGCTGCAAGAACGGCAATTACGAATTACAAATGGAGCCTGCCCCCGAAGGTCGTAATCGGGGGAATTACAAATCAACGGAACACAAAAGACAGAATGCGGGAAGCTGTGAAAACAAGCGGTGCCTGTTTCCTGAACAATGTCCCAATTTAGTTACAGGTCACGATAAGCAGATAGAGCTTTTGCAAAAAGTGAGCGCTCTTGAAGGTGTGAAAAAAGTTTTTATATCTTCGGGCATAAGATATGACATGATATGCAGCGACGCCGCTTTCGGCGAAAAGTATCTGAAAGAGCTGGCGGACAGCCATATTTCCGGACAGCTTAAAATAGCTCCTGAGCACACGGATGATAAAGTTTTGGCGTTGATGGGCAAACCGAATTCTGATTTGCTAAAACGATTTATCGGCATGTTTGAATCCGTAAACTCCACACTCCAAACTTGGGACATTGTCCCTTCACACTCCAAACTCTTTTTAACATACTACTTTATCGCCGCTTACCCCGGCTGCAGCGAAAAAGAGATGAGAAACCTCCAGAATTTTATAGGCAGAAACCTCAAAATGCATCCCGAACAGGTGCAGATTTTTACCCCGACGCCGTCAACGGCAGCCACGATGATGTACTACTGCGAAAGAGATTTGAAAGGCAATCAAATATTCGTTGAAAAAGACAGAAACAATAAACAGAAACAAAAAAGAATGATCTGCAAATAAAATTTACTCCGCTCCATAAACATCGTGAAACAATTTTTACTTTGCTTCTATCATAAATCAAGCTTCTGCTCTATTCTGCCCTTTGTCAGCGCATACATATTAAAAATATCTTTAATCCCGGCATTTGCCTGTCTTTGCGCGTAAAAAGTCGCATCGTCAATAATCACATAATGCCATGCGCAATCCATTCTGTCTTCGGCATTCAGCTCGTTAATTTTAGCGATATAATCAAGAGCGCCTTTCTGTTTCTGCCTGACATTTAAATCGCCCGCGGAGTCTTTTTGAGATTTAGTTTCAACAATATAAATATGTTCTCCCGTTTTAACGATAAAATCAGGACAATATGATGAAAGCATGCCGTCTATTCTTATATATTTAAACCTCGCAAACAAATGCCTGTTTTCATTTATTTTGATAATGCGCTCAACATCTCCGTCGGCATCGGCAAATTCCATAAAATCTTTTTCAAAAATGCCTTTATTTGACGGATACGCCGTCTTTTCGTAAATGCTTTTTACAATATCAAGCGCTTGGCTAGCGCGCATTTTTATCTCGCCGACTTCGCTAAACCAATGTTTTTCCGCTACGGCTTGCGATATGCCGGTATCATTTTGCATTTTATATAAAGCAGCGCTCAACTCTTTGACAATATGTTCCACTATTCCGGCTTTTGCAACCATTAAAACACGCCAGTTATTATCGGCAAGCGGATTAAATTCGCAAGAAAAAAGTTTTAACCTTACAAATCTGTCTATAAGCTCCATCAAATACGACTGATTTATCTGCATAAGAGGCATCGGCTTATATCCGCGCTCGCTTACTTTTGCTATATTGTCCGATATTACGGCGAGCAGCCTCTGCAAATACTCGTTATAACTTTTAGCGTTAAACAGCTCCCCGGAAACTTTATATTGGCCAAAGCGCGTGCCTACCTGAATTTCAACGCTGACAAAATGCTCATCATTGTCTTTTGGAACCATGGCTTTCAACTGTTCCAGCTTAAAACTTTCAAAAGGTTTTAAGCCGTAAAGCAGATCCCGAGGCTCTCTCAAGAACTCTTCTTTGTCTTTTGTTATCGCAGGGAAAAACAAATCGTAATCTTTATAATTTTCTTTTAAGCCGACGGTTATTATGTCCCCTGCCGGCGGCGGCGTATTATCGCCGGTGTCTTCAACTACAATGCTCCGGTCTAAATCTTCGTAAAATTTCTCAAAAGCGGGATGCTCTATGACATATAAAATTTCATATAAGCTTGGCGGAGCGGTTTTTAACTGATATAAATTTTTTCTGTTTTCGGCTTTTATATCATAGTATTCCGGCTCTCTCCACATTAACCGCAAACCGCGCCCCAAAACCTGCTCAAGCAAAATAGGGGCTTCGTTTGAACGCAGCGAAACAATGACGCATATATTGCTGACATCAAACCCTTCTCGCAGCATTAACACGGAAACAATAACTTTCGGCTTTTCGTACTTGTCAATGTTAAAAAGTTTCTGTTTAACCGAACTCCATTCGGCAGCCGGAATGCTTCCTTTTTTATCGCTGTCAATTTGCATTATCTCGTCATCAGCCAATCCTTCGTTTTTCAGAAAAGAGACAACAAAAGGCGAAACCTGCGTATCTTCGCAAACGACAAGCATTTTAGGCGGTTTCTCAAAAGAATCTTTTAAAATTTTAAGTTTTGACACTCCCGCGCGCAGCATTATCCTCTGCCCTTCGGAAAGACCGACAACCTTTCTCCCGTCGCGGACAGCTTTAAAATCTATCTCTTCATTTAAAAGCGCGGCGACTTCCTTGCGTTTATCAAGCACAAAAGATTTCACAAGCCCCTGACGCATAGCCGCAGTCAAATCAAAGTTCACTATTGTGTGAGGAAAATAATGCTTAGCGCGCCGCACGCCAGTTCCGGCGGCATTATAAGGAGTAGCCGAAAAATCTATTTGCAGAAAATTCCGGCTTTTGCCTTCCGAAATTTTATTTAAAGCTTTTTGCCATTCAACTTCAGTTGTAACTCCTTGCGTTTTATTTTCGTGTATATGGTGAGCTTCATCGTTAAAAACGCAAATGTCTGGCAAATCGGAAAGATACTCTATCTCGCCGCCGTTAAAATACTTGCCGTCCAAAACATCCAAACTGTTTCCCGAGCTGACGCCCGGCGTTGCAGGGAGCAAATCTTTAACAATTTGTTTCGTATCCGCAAAAGAAACGCCGGAAGTTTCAATATCGTTTTCTTCTTCATCTTCCATGCCGGCAAGCAAGTGCCAATTCGTTATGGCTATAATGCCTTCGCCCGTTGTCTTTTTAGCGATTTCGTGTTTTTCAATCACGGAATTTTGAATAAACGAATATAACGTCTGCCTGTATTTTTCAGGCACAAACAGCTCTTCGTTTTGTTTAATGTCGGAAGTTTCAAAATCTCTAAAGCCGCTCTCTTTTTGTTTTCCTTTAAAAGCGTCAAGCAGCCTTTCATAAACGATAAGCCCCGGCGCCACAAGCAAAAAGTTTTTGGTGTATTTGACTTTGCCGTAGCCGCTGCCGTTAAACTTTGCATTCAAATACTGCCAAATAAGCAAAGCGTTCAAGACCCAAGTTTTGCCTGTCCCCGTAGCCATTTTAATGCAGTATTTAGGATAAGAGAACTTCTCTTTGCCAAGTTCCGAGACAAACGCGTCGTCAATAAAACTATCCGCTCCCATATCCGACACGCCTTTATAAATCTCGGGAACATTTTCGGCTTTTAATGCTTCATGGCAATAAACGGCATTAAGTATCGCCTGCCTCTGCCCGATATGAAAATTCTTATTTCTGCTTTGCGTAAAATTATCATCAAACCAATACCGCAGCAAATCCTGCGTTATCGGCGAAACTCTATTTATAAAATTTCCGTTCTGCCATTCGGCATTTACAATTTTTGAAAGCTCCGCGGCAAGTTTTAAAGGAATATCCCGTGTTCCCGTATTTAGCATATTAGGCATAATTTTGTAATCCTTTTGTTTATTTTATATACTATTTTCTATGAAAAACAAAGGTAAAACTACTGTCCCAAAAGGCGCGTTTCCTGAAAAACATGAATTAAAAACTGCGTGGTTTTTAAACGATTTTGGAAAGGACGTTGAGTTTTTAGTTCCGGCCGACAAACAACATATAAAAACGCCCGATATAAAAATGGACGGAATTTACTGGGAAATTAAATCGCCGACCGGAAACAGCAGCCGCACAATTGAAAACACCATAAGAGAAGCTTTGACTCAGTCAAAAAGTATAATTCTTGACTTGCGCAGAATAAAGCTAGACGGAAATAAAGCAATTCTTCAAATAAAAAGAAACTTTGAATTAAGCCGTAAAATTTACAGAATAATAGTTATCTGCAAAGATAACTCTATCGTTGACATAAAAAGATAAATCATATACACTATTACTGCATGAGGCGCGGCCGCTGCTGGATAGCGGGGGTTGCGCCTCATGTTCTTTGTGTGACTTACTGTATTTCTGCCGGACGGCACGGCCTTTGCCGGATAGCTTGGCTTGCGCCGTCTTCCTTTTGACATAAAAAATAATTCGGTTATAATCCTTTTGCAAAGCGGGACGCCGCTGCCGGACGGCGGAGGCCGGCCAGCTTTGTTTTTTATGTCTCTTCTATCCTCTGGCTTTCAAAGCCGAACACATCCACGGCTTTTACGCATACTTTTCTTTTGCGGCCGGCAATTTTGTCAACGCTCAACACCGCTTTTTTAACCGCTCTAAAAGGATCTCCGTCGTTCTGCTCGTTTTCCCTGTAATCCTGCCATAAACTGCGGAAAGTTTTGCCGTCGTAGTCCGGATCTATGCTCCAGTATTCGATTAACGCCAAAGGATCGTTTGCTATAATTCCGGACAATTTCGCCTTATTTTCATCGTCAAGCGGCAGCGAGTCCGGAGACAGCAAAACATAGTTTTCAATTTCTATCGTCAGCTTTTCTTTTGCGTTGTCGGAAATATCTTCCGTTATGACGGGCTTTTTGACGGTTAAATACTGCAGAGACGAAAAGCGGACTTTTCCGCCTTTAATTAAATCTTCATAATCTTTCTTCTTGAGCAAATCTAACAAATCGGGAGGGATTACCAAAACTTCGCACTTGCTTTTATCCAATGTCTGCAAAGTTTCGCCTATATCAAATGAAAATTGCCAGCCGAGAATAACAACCTTCTTCCAACCGCCTAAAAAAGTATCGCGAAGCGCTTGCGCTTTTTTTATCGTATTGGAATTTGTTATAGCGTTTGGACTGTCAACATAAACTAAAACATTGTCTTTTTTGCCGATATTGGGGTTTTGCGGCTCAATGACGTTTGCGCCGAACAAATTTAACACAACCTGCGACAAATCACCTATGCGTTTATATTCTTTTTGCAGTCCAAAAGCTTCTTTTTGGTAATCGCCTATAGATTGATACAAGAAAGGTTTTGAGTTATTGTCTATAAGACGTTTGCGCATTATCATGCATGAAGGTTTTCCGATATCTGAAATAATCCAGCGGCGGTTTAATTTTTCTGCTGCAGCCGCGGTTGTGCCCGAGCCGCCGAAAAAATCGGCGACGATTGAGTTTTCGTTTGAACTAGCTTTGATTATGCGTTCGAGTAAATCCTCGGGTTTTTGAGTATTATAGTTTGTATTGTCAACATCATTTTTCATAACAATAGGAATAGACCAAACATCTTCAAGTCTTTTTCCTTCTTTCATATAGGTTTTATATTCTTTTCCATCTCTATAAGTAATTTTGTAGCGTCCATTTTCATCTTCTTTATCAAATCGTTTTATCGCACCGTCTGCATAAGGTGTAAAAAGGTGATTAAATATTGGCAATTTTCCTTTCACATACCTGTATATGTTATCGTGTTTTCTTGGAAAATCATTGTCCGGGGCAAGGCTGCCCGTATATTGCCAAATAATTTCATTTTTAAAATTCTCTTTCCCAAAAATTTCATCAAGCAAAACTTTTACATAATGCCCCACATGCCAGTCTATATGTACGTAAATACTGCCTTGCTCGCTAAGCAATTCCTTCATCAAGGCAAGCCTTGGGTAAAGCATTTTCAGAT
>WQUP01000213.1 GCA_009782015.1 Endomicrobiia bacterium
AGTCTAGATGTTTCGACTCCACAACTTCGTTGTTCCGCTCAACATGACAACAAAGGCAACAACTTTTTACTTTTTATTTTTTATCTATTATCTGCCGTTTAAGCGCTTCAAAAACCTCGTCAACCGTTACCGACTTCATGCAAACAGGATCTTTGCAGTTTCTGTTTCTGCACGGCTGGCACGGAACTTTATGCTGCAAAACATGCGTATTTCCTTTGTAAGGACCTGTTCTTTTCGCATTGGTCGGGCCTAAAATGGCAACGGCCTTCGTGCCCAACGCTGTGGCTATGTGCATGGGTCCGGCTTCATTTCCAACAAACACGCGGCAAAGTTTGAAAAAGGCGCAAAGCTCTTTTAAGGTAAACTTTCCGGTCATATCGCATATTTTTACGCCGGCCGCGGCAACGATCTCTTCGTTAAGTCCTTTTTCGCTGCTGCCGCCTTCTCTGCCGCCGACAAGAACTATGTCGGCTGCGAGTTCGTTTTTGGCTCTTTTTGCCAAAGCGGCAAAGTTTGCTGTTCCCCATCTTCTTGAAGTCCATCCTCCGCCGGGATGAATGCCCATCAACTTAGACAAATCTACACCTTCGCTGAGAAGCTTTTCCTTCACACTTTCAAAGGCGGAATCCGGTATATAAATCGGATACTCTATTGTTTCATCGCAGCCCAGATACTTTGCCGCAGACATATGTCTGTCAACACAGTGGGCAGCTTCTGCCGTATTTTTTATCTCTTTGGAAAACAGCCATGAAAACTCCCGCATTCCGTTTGTGGAAGAAGAAGCTATCTTATATTTTGCTTTGGCAAGGCGCACAAGCATCGCCGATTTTGCAAGCCCGTGAAGATCTATGCTGACGTCAAACTGCTGCGTTCTGAGTTTCTTTTTTAATTCTCTGTAATAAAGCGGCGAATGCCGCCGGCGGTCCCATATAAAAATGTTTTCAAGATGCGGGCTTCCTTCCAGTATTTCGGCGCAGCGTTCATCGACAATCCAGCTGATTCTTGCTTTAGGGTACTTCCTTTTTATTGCGGCAAGCACGGGAAGCGCAAAAACTATATCGCCGAGCCTGCTCGGCTGGACTATCAGAATTTTCGGAAACGGATGGAGTTCGAGATATTTGACGATATCTTTACCCCAGTATGCGTTTTCCGTAAACTCAAAAAGCCTGTTGAGTTCTTTTTCAACCTGAACTCTTTTTTCCTCTATATCGTCGCCTTCTTTGACGTAAACCGGAGAGCCGTATATCTGCACGGCCTTTGTAAAAGGAAGCGGTATCTCGGTTTTATCCCACGTTTTTTTCAATACTATTTTATTTTTTGGTGATACGCTTACCGGAAGAATCGGCATGCCGCTTTTTAAAGCGGAATATATTACGCCGGATTTTAAACTGTGGTACGGACCTTTCGGGCCGTCAGCCGCAAAAGCAAGGCTTCTGCCTTCTTTGGCTTCCCTTATGATTTCCATAAGAGCGCGCTGGCCTCCCCTGCTTGACGAGCCGCGCACCGTGACGTAGCCGAATCTCTCAAGAAGATTTGCCAAAAGTTCTCCGTCTTTTGAAAGGCTTACCATGATGACAATGCCGCTGTTTTTATTGAAAGTCATCATGCAAAACTCTACGCCGTGCCAAAAAGGATACACTGCCGGCTCGGGATAATAATGAGAATCGTTTAAAATCCTCTTTCTCATCGAGAAGTCTATAAGCCGCGCCGCTGTTTCGATAATTTTTACAAGAGCTTTATTGCCCATTACGCCAAACTCTCCAATGGTGTCATTGCGGGCTTGACCCGCAATCTAATGTTAAAAAGACAGATTGCGGCTCGGAGGCCGCAATGACGACAAAAGCGACAACTCATTCACTCAGCTCCATATGTCGCTTCCATACATCTTTTTATCTCTTTTATCGTTATTGCCACCGCGCCCTTTTGCGACTCGACGGCTTTAAGAGCGTTTTGTCCGGTTTCGGCAATCAAATCCTTATGCGAAAGCAGCTTGTCGGCAGTCACGGCCAAATCATCGGCTCCGGAAACGATTATTCCGCCGCCGTACTTTATGAGCGTCTCGGCTTCGGTTTTAAAGTTTTCCATATTTCTGCCGAACAGCACCGGCTTGCCGTATGCCGCGGGCTCGATCGGGTTTTGACCGCCCTTTTCGACTATCGAGCCGCCGACAAAACATATATCGGATACCGCGTATATGCTTTGAAGTTTGCCGAAGACGTCAACAAGAATAAAACCGCGCTCCGCGGATTTCGTCAAAAGCACATCTGAAAACAAAGAAAACTTTATTCCGGCAGCTTTTAAAATATCTTTGACCTTTTCTATACGCGAAAGATGGCGAGGAGCCATGAAAAATTTAATATCCGCATACTTTTCGCTCAGTTTTTTATATGCGGCGGCAACAGCCGCCTCTTCCCCTTCGCGTGTGCTTCCGGCGGAAAAAACAAGATCGCCGTCATTTAAGCCGAAATCTTTTCTTGAGGCGTTTACGGAAAAGTCTCTGTCATATTTGATATTGCCGCTCACGTAAACTTCAGTTCTGCCGCCGGCAAGCCTTGCAAATCTTCCGGCATCGCCGGCATTTCTTGCCAAAACTATATCTATGAAACGGACAAAAGGCCGCCAGAAAAATCCGGCAAAATTATAAAACTTAAAAGTTTTTTCCGACATTCTCGCATTTATAGTCATAATTTTGACGCCTTTTTTATGCGCGCAGTAAAGCATGGAAGGCCAAAGCTCTGTCTCGACAAGAACAAGCAGATCCGGTTTTATGGCTTTAAACGCCTTGCACATCAAAGGATACAGATCAAGCGGAAGAAATGCGCTAAAACCAGTTTTGTTTATTTTTTCGGCGTATTCGCGGCCTGTCTTGGTAAGCGCAGTGAGAACAACAAAATAGTCGGAACTGAGCCCGCTTATCAAAGGCTCTACAGCGCGCACTTCGCCGAGAGAAGCGCAGTGCAGCCACACGGTTTTCTTTTCGCTGCGCGGCAGTTTATTCCAAAACGCGAAGCGTTCGGAAAGCTTATAAAAAACCTCTTTCCTGTATTTGCCGCTAAACAGCAAAAGAAACAGCGCCGCCGGAACAAGCATGGCGGCGAAGAGAAGATTGTATATGGTTAGAAGTAGAGTTGACATCATTGCAGTTAATAATTAATAGTTAATAATGAATAATTAACGGCAAAAACTGCTTATTCAACTTAAATCATGCCGTTAACTATTAATTATTCATTATTAACTATTCATTTTTTCTTTTTCTTTGACGGTATCCAGTAAAACAACCCGCAACATGAGTACTGCGGAACGAGATTTGCGCCGTCGATAGAAACGTTTATCTTGTCAATCGGGAGCAGTTTCGCGGCTTCTGCGTAAAGTTCCGGCGGAACGTCTATGCTTCTGGATATCTCGCAGTTTTCGTCTTCGGCTTCGCCGGATATGAGC
>WQUP01000214.1 GCA_009782015.1 Endomicrobiia bacterium
AAGATAGATACAGTTATTCATTTAGCAGGAAAAGCACACGACACAAACAAACAAAGCGATGCACAAACATATTTTGACATCAATACCGGATTGACCCGGAAAGTTTTTGACTGTTTTTTACAATCTAAAGCAAGGCAGTTTATCTTTTTCAGTTCCGTAAAAGCTGTTACAGACACAGTCGAAGGTGATTATTTAACAGAAGATACAGAGCCTAAGCCCGTCGGTGTTTATGGAGAAAGCAAGATGAAAGCCGAAGAATACATACAAAGTAAACCTTGGAATGGCAAAAATGTATATATTTTCCGTCCTTGTATGATCCATGGGCCGGGCAATAAAGGAAATTTGAACTTATTATATCGCTTTGTAAATATGGGTATTCCTTATCCATTAGGTGCATTCAAAAACAAGCGATCTTTTTTAAATATCCAAAATTTGTCGTATATTGTCGAACAATTTTTATTGCAAAACATAGAATCTGGCATTTATCATTTGGCCGATGATGAGCCTGTTTCAACCAATAGACTGATTGAATTGATAGCCTTTTCGAAAAATAAAAAAGCAAGAATTTGGAAAATCAACCGCTCTTTTATCATGCTGATGGCAAAAATAGGAACTGCCTGCAAACTCCCGTTTAACGTGGATAGATTACAGAAATTGACGGAAAATTATGTCGTGTCCAATCAAAAACTCAAATCGGCAATCGGCATAGAACGATTGCCTGTAGATATTGAGAGCGGACTTTTATTTACGCTAAAAAGTTTTAACTAAAAATATCATAACATGATCTACAAAAAGTTCATTAAACGCTTGATAGATCTTATTTTAGCCTTGATTGCACTGTCGATTTTAAGTCCGATCTTTATTGTTTGCATAATAATTCTGCTTCTTACCGGCGAACATAAAGTATTTTATCTTCAAGAACGTATCGGCAAAAAAAATCGACCGTTTTTTATCTGGAAATTTGCGACCATGCTCAAAAACAGTCCAAATATCGGAACGGGAACCATCACTACCCGCGATGACCCCCGCGTTCTTCCGTTTGGCAGTTTTCTGAGAAAAACCAAAATCAATGAACTTCCTCAGATTTTCAATGTGTTGCTGGGTTCCATGTCGGTGGTCGGGCCGCGGCCGCTTGTTGAAAAGCACTTCGATATGTATTCGGACGAAGTGAAAGAAAAAATAGGCGAAATGACCCCCGGTATCACGGGTATCGGCTCCATCGTTTTTCGGGACGAAGAAAAAATCCTGTCGCAAGGCGAAAATCCGGGAGAGATTTACAGACAAAAAGTAGCACCGTACAAAGGAGCATTAGAGCTTTGGTATCAGCAGAATATCTCTTTTTGGGTCGATATTAAAATTATGGTTTTAACCTTTTGGGTTATCGTCTCCCACGAAAGCAACCTTCATTATAAGTGGCTTAAAAACTTACCTTCAAAACCGGATTATTTAGTATGTTAAACATTTCTCAGTTCATCGCTTCGAGCATTACGCTTCGTTCCAAAAGCATGTTTGCCGAAGACATCGAAGCGAATAAAGATAAATTGCGCGCAGAGATCGAAGATAAATCTGTGCTGGTTATCGGCGGAGCAGGCACCATCGGGTCGTCATTTATTCGTGCCGTGTTGAAATTCAGGCCATCAAAACTTTTTGTTGTGGATATCAGCGAAAATGGTTTGACGGAACTTACCCGCGACCTCAGAAGCACGGCAGATACCTGTGTTCCTGAAAGTTATACAACCTACCCCATCAATTTTGCCGACCCTGTTTTTGAAAAGATATTCAGGAATGAGGGAGGATTTGATATTGTCGCCAACTTTTCGGCACACAAGCATGTGCGGTCGGAGAAAGACATCTATTCCGTTGAGGCGCTTATAAAAAACAATGTCATCAACGCGCGAAAACTGCTCGATTTGTTATCGGAATTTCCGCCCGGACACTTCTTCTGCGTATCCACCGACAAGGCTGCCAATCCGGTCAATATCATGGGGGCATCCAAAAAGATCATGGAGGATATGATCATGGCTTATTCGACAAAATATCCGATCACGACGGCTCGTTTTGCGAATGTCGCATTTTCCAATGGCTCTCTGTTAGATGGTTTTATTCAGCGCATTATGAAACGCCAACCGCTTTCTGCCCCTAACGACGTGCGGCGATATTTCGTTTCGCCCGACGAGAGTGGACAAATTTGCATGTTGGCCTGCATGCTCGGCAAATCGGGCGAAATCTATTTTCCGAAGTTGCAGCCCGAGCAGATGCTTACGTTTGCCGAGATAGCCACGGCATTCCTTAAAGATTTGGGATACAATGCTATTGAGTGTGACTCCGAAGAAGCGGCTCGACAAATGGCCAAAAATCGTTCGGAAACGGAGATCAACTATCCGGTTTATTATTTTGGTTCCGACACAACGGGGGAAAAGGCTTACGAAGAGTTTTTTACCGATTCGGAAGAGGTTGATCTTTCTGAGTTTCACGCGCTTGGTGTTATAAAGAACGCTCCCAAACGCCCAATGTCGGAGATAGATTCGTTGTTTTCATCGCTGACTCAACTGTTTCAAAACCCAAGTGCCTCAAAATCAGACATCGTAGAGGCGATGAAAGCCTTTCTGATTAACTTTAATCACGAAGAAAAAGGTAAAAATCTGGATTCGAAAATGTAGTACTCCTCACTTAACCTCAAACCCCACCCGCCGGCTCTCCCCCCGCTCGTCGGTAAGGGTGAGCAGATGTTTTCCCGGCAGCACGACGCAAGAGAGGCGGTGTTCGCCCGAAGTTTTGCCGATAAATTCCTCATCCACATGCCAGTAGATGGTGGCGTCGGGACGCACGTGCGCCGCCTGAAATATGAATTTCTGCTGCCCGTCGAAGCCCCGCGGCAGGAAGAGCACCGCTCCCTGTTCGGGATATATCAGCTCTATGGAGTGGCCGTCAGTCTGGCGGCAACCGGGCTTTAGCGGGGGCAGCGGGCGGTAGTCGATGTTGTAGTTGCGCCAGTAGTATTCCTGCGCCGGCGGCAGCACAAAGCGGCTCTCGGTGACCATGTTACCCACCGATTCGCACGAGCTGTCCACCCTCCACCGCCCGTCGGACGAGAGGTGTATCAGCTTGTGAAAGGGGCAGATGGCGGTTTCGGCTCCGGCGCGGGGCATGTAGAGGGTGTCGGGGTGCGGGCAGATTTCCGAGGCTTTGTACCCGCTCTCGCGGCAGACGGCCATCGCCTCCATGTCTTCGTATGGTTCTGTGAACCAGCGGATTGCCGGCAACAGCGAGAAAATGTCGAATAGCACCGGAGCGGCGTTGCCCACCCCCGTCAGGCCGGGACGCCCTTCGCCCGAAGCGTTGCCCACCCACACCCCCACGACGTAACGCGGCGTGACTCCGACGGCCCAGGCGTCGCGTGAGCCGTAGCTTGTGCCGGTTTTCCACGCTATGCGCT
>WQUP01000215.1 GCA_009782015.1 Endomicrobiia bacterium
CCGTCGCTATTTTATATCTATCCCGTCGGGAGTATTATATCATTTCTTTACGCTTATTTTCTTTTTTTTATGCAACTATGGGTTTTTAGAGAGACCCAATGAGGATAAAGTTTTTGACGGTAAGTTGTTTAAAATATATTCCAAGGCATTTTCATTAAGACAAGAAAGCGATTATGATGTTTCTTATAAGCTGAATGCCGAGAAAGTAAAAGAGTTGCTGTCAGAAACTGAAGAATTTATTAAAGAAGTAAAAGAATATGTTTTGAAATAAAAGATACAGATATGCAACAAACAGTAAGTTAACAACAAAGCGGGCGGGCTGATAAATCTTATCAGCCCGCCCGTATTTCACGACAAACGCATGAAAAGGGTGATACAGGGCGAGGATGCTGCCGTCGATACATATTTTTCATGCGTTTGTTATAGACAGTATTTGACAAAGTTTATCGTCAAATGCTATATAGTAAATAATCAAATCAACATTTTCGGCGTCAAATTATCAATTCCTCTGGACCCTTCGGCATCTGCCGTGGGGCTTCATTTAAAATCGACTGCCGGAAACGGAGGCAAAATGTCTTCCCCGAAACAAGCGCTTCAGGCGAAAAAACAAAAAGCTAAAGACGAGCTGGAAAAGATAGGATTTTTTAAGCCCGTGAGGGTTTATGTCGGTTCGGCCACGTGCGAAAATGCCGCGGGCGCCCATGCCGTTATGGAAATTTTCAGCACAGCTCTGAAAAACAACCCGAACGTATATTTGAGCAAAAAAGGCTGCGTAGGCAGATGCAATCTTGAGCCTACCGTTGACGTTTTGCAGGAAGGCAAAGAGCCGGTGCAGTACGTTCAGGTGAACGAAGACAAGGCGCGCCAGATCTTAGAAAAACATCTCAAGAAAGGCGAGGTTGTGTCGGAGTGGGTGCTCAAATGATAAAACAGCATATAAGCGACGGGTTCAATAAGCATTTTAAAGGCATCAAATTTTTCGGCAAGCAGAACCGCATAACGCTGCGCAACTGCGGCATTATCGATCCGGAAAATATTTATGACTACATATACAACGCTCAAGGGTATTGCGCGCTTGCGACCGCTCTGACGGATATGACGCCGATAGGGGTTATCGAAGCGATAAAAAAATCAGGATTGAGAGGCAGAGGCGGCGCTGGATTTCCCACGGGCACAAAGTGGGAGCTCACGGCGCAGCAGAAGGGCACTGAAAAATACGTGGTCTGCAACGCCGACGAAGGCGATCCGGGCGCGTTTATGGACAGAAGCACCATCGAAGGCGACCCGCACAGTGTGATCGAAGGAATAATAATAGGCGGCTATGCCGTTGGCGCGTCGAAGGGAATAATTTATATAAGGGCAGAGTATCCGCTTGCCGTCGAGAGACTTGAAAAAGCTTTCATTGCCGCAAGAGCGGAAGGCTTTTTGGGCAACAATATTCTTGGTTCCGACTTCAGTTTTGACATAGAAATAAGGCTCGGCGCCGGCGCTTTTGTTTGCGGCGAAGAAACAGCGCTTATAAATTCCATCGAAGGAAAGAGGGGAATGCCAAGGCCCAGGCCTCCTTTCCCGGCTGCAAACGGCGTGTTTGGAAAACCTACGCTTGTAAACAACGTTGAAACTTGGGCAAATATAGCTGCGATAATACTTGAAGGGCCGCAGTGGATGGCCAATATAGGCACCGAGAAATCAAAGGGAACAAAAGTTTTCGCGCTTGCCGGAAAGATTAAAAATACGGGACTTGTCGAAGTGCCGATGGGTACCACGCTCAGAGAAATAGTTTATGACGTGGGCGGCGGAATACCAAACGGCAAAAAGTTTAAATCGGTTCAGACGGGCGGGCCTTCAGGCGGCTGTCTGACTGAAAAGTTTTTGGACACTAAAATAGATTACGAATCTCTTGCCGCTGCGGGCTCAATCATGGGCTCGGGCGGAATGATAATAATAGACGAAGATTCCTGCATGGTCAATATCGCCAGATTCTTCCTCGAGTTTACTCAGAGCGAATCGTGCGGAAAATGCGTTCCGTGCCGCGAAGGCACAACGAGAATGCTTGAGATACTCACAAGGATTACCGAAGGCGAAGGCAAGGACGGCGACATAGAAAAGCTTCAGATGCTCGGAGAGATGATCAACAAAGCCTCGCTTTGCGGCCTCGGACAGTCGGCGCCGAATCCCGTTTTGAGCACGATAAAAAATTTCAGAGAAGAGTACGAAGAGCACATAAAACTTAAAAAATGCAGGGCGAAAGTCTGCGAGAAGCTTCTGCGTTACGATATAACCGACAAATGCATAGGCTGCGGCCAGTGCAAAGGCGCGTGTCCCACGGAAGCGATAACAGGAGCGTTTAAAGAAAAGCATCTCATAGCGCAAAATAAATGCATCAAGTGCGCGAGATGTTTTAAAGTATGCAAATTCGGAGCCATAACCAAGGAATCGGGTTCGGAGGGCGGCAAATGATAAAAGTTTATATAAACGACAGGCCTTACGACGTAGTCGAAGGCATAACCATAATGCAGGCGGCCAGAATGGCGGGATATAAAATCCCGAGCTTGTGCTACCATCCTAGGCTTTCGCTTTTCGGCGGCTGCAGGGTCTGCATAGTAGAAGTCGAAGGGATGAAAAATTTCGTGGCGTCATGCGCGTATCCGATAAAAGAAGGAATGAAGATTCACACCAATACCGAGGCGCTAAGAAAAGCGAGAAAAGAAATAGTCGAGCTGATACTCGACAATCATCCGCAGGACTGCAACATATGCAGAAGAAACGGCTTATGCGAACTTCAAAATCTCGCTAGAATGACGGGCATAGAAGAAAGAACTTTTGAAGGCGAAAGAAAAAGATACCCTACGGACAAAGAGTCTTCATGGATCACTAACAACCAGGAAAAATGCGTGCTCTGCGGCAGGTGCGTCAGAGTGTGCGCCGAAATACAGGACGTGCACGCGATAGATTTTACAAGGCGCGGGATAAATACCAAAATTTCTCCGGCTTTTGACATGTCTTTCAGGGACAGCGTGTGCAGCGCGTGCGGACAGTGCGTCAACGTGTGCCCGACGGCAACGCTGATGGAGCACGACTACATAGAAGAAGTTTTTAAAGTGCTCAACGATAAAACGAAAGTGAAAATCGCCCAGATAGCGCCTTCGGTAAGGGCTGCGATCGGCGAATACTTCGGAATAAAACCCGGCAAAAACTGGGAGAAAGAAACCGCCGCTGCTTTGAGAAAACTCGGCTTTGACCATGTTTTTGACACGCAGTTTGCGGCAGATCTTACCATTATGGAAGAAGCGAACGAGTTTTTAGAGCGCCTCAAAGGAAACGGGCAGCTGCCGATGATCACATCGTTCTCGAGCGGCTGGATGAAAGCAATGGAGCAGTTTTATCCGGATCTTATCGAGAATATCTCGACATGCCGTTCCCCGATGTCAA
>WQUP01000216.1 GCA_009782015.1 Endomicrobiia bacterium
CTTGCCGCCGGAGCGGACGCAAATCTGAAAGACGCCGACGGAAAAACCGCGCTTCATTATGCGTGTGCCAGCCAATGGAGCAAGGTCTGGATCGGACCAATACCCATGGGCACAAGACAGGACAGGCTGCGCGGAGCGCACGGCGATCCGGCCGCGCCGCCGCCGCAAAACCACGATTTAATAGTGCAGGCGCTTATTAAAGGCGGCGCAAAACTAAACGAGCCGGACAAAGACGGCAACACGCCTTTGATTTTGGCCGTTCAAAACAACAACTACGGAACCGTCAAAATCCTTCTTGCCGCCGGGGCCGATCCGGCCGTAAAAAATAAAGGCGGAAAGTCCGCCTTTGATTTTGTTACCGATGACAAAATGATTGCCGTGATGAAAGAGGCCGGCGTCTCCAAAAAAATTCCAAAAGAAAGCTTAAACAACTCGCTTACGGAATTTTTTGATAAGTTTTACCGCAATTACCAATACGACGGCGAAGAACTCAGAAGGCTTGTCGCCGCCGGCGCGGACATAAATACTCCGTTTTACGGCAAAACAAACGCGCTGCTGTATTTTTTGGACAGAGAGGCCGGCAGAATAACGCCGGATATCGTCAAAGATTTTATAGATCTCGGCATTGATCTAAAAGCGGGAGACGAGTACGGCCGCACCGCTTTGATTTTGGCGGCGGAAAATAAAGCTGCCGACAGCGTTATAGAACTCCTGATAAAATCCGGAGCGGACGTAAACGCGGCATTTTTCAGCCGGATAACCGCTCTTACTGTTGCCAAAATCACGGGAAACAAAACAGCAGCGGCGATTTTAATCAAAAATAGCGCAAAGCGCGATATTGACGCGGAGTGGTGGTACGGCGTTTACAAGTACTGGTGGCTGGACAATATAGACGACTTCAAAGACAAATTCAAGGAACTTATTAAGGCCGGAGCCGATGTCAACGCGCGTGCAACTTTTGACGTATATCCCGCTTCTTCGGACGGCTTTAGCGGAAACGGCATGACGGCTTTGATGTTTTTTTCCAAAAAGTGGCCTTGGGGCTCTAACTGGTTTTCAAAAATACAGACGTTTATAGATTTGGGAGCCGACGTAAACATTACCGACAACGACGGCAGAACAGCCATGCATTATTGCGCGATGCAAAGTGATGCCGCAAGCGCCGAAGACTCTCGGCAACTATTGGATATGTTCAAAAAAGCCGGGGCAAATTTCGCCCTAAAAGATAAAAACGGAAAAACCGCTTTTGACTATGCGGCTGACACTCAGCCGAATCTTGCTAATTTGATTCTTAAAAACACATCTGCAAAGCGGCGGAAAGAGTTTTAATACCGGACTTTGTCAACAACGAGGTCAGGCGGCAGTGTTTTAATATTTATCGTATGTTGCTGCGTGTACTCATTCCTTAAAATCCTGAGAAATCATCCATTTTTGACGCATTCTAAACGCCGGTATTGTCTGGCGCGCGGCTTTATTTACGGCGGCATTGCCCTTAACCCCGTTTTGTTTTGCCCACAAAGACAAGCTGATAATTTTGCCGCTGCTTAATATGGCAATACGCTTATTAAGCGATTCCATTAAAAGCAATGCAAAATTCTGCGTAAACCCGTCGTATTTGTTTTTTGTTTTATAATCGTCAAAGAGAGGATAATAATCGCTGCGCTTATTTTTGTTTTGAACGATTATAGGCGGATAGTTTATTTTCATAAGCTGCTGGTTAATCAGAACGCGCCCGATTCTGCCGTTGCCGTCGCAAAACGGATGGATTATTTCAAACTCGGCATGAAAATACGCTATTTTATCCAAAAAATAAATTTTGTCTTTGGCATTATATTTATTTACCAGTTCCGTCATCAATTTATTAGTGAAAGCCGGATTTGCGCCGATGTGGGCGCCGACTCGCACCCATTCTTTGCCGCTTCTAAAACGTCCTGCCGCGGCATCGGCAATATTTGTTAAAAGAATCTTATGCAAAGATAAAATGAGTTCTATCGTCAATTCTTCTTTCGGCTTATCTAATAAAACTTCGGTAATCTTGGCAAGATTTTTCGCTTCAAAAACTTCGCGCAAAGAATGGTCTTTGTTTATTTGATTGCGTAAAAGAATAGCTTCGGTGTCTTCAAGAGTTAGCGTGGAGTTTTCTATGGCGTTTGAATTATAAACCATTTCTGGAATTTCAGCGGCAGCAATTTCTTTCAAAACGCTTTTATGCCCTTTTGCCAAACTGCGGTAAAGGACAAATAAATCTTTGATTTTATCTTTTGTGATTTGATTAATCATTGTGTTAAAATTATATATAACTATACGTGAAAAAACAATAATTGTTACATTTTTTCACTATAAGTTAAAACAATTTTAAATTTGAATATTCCCTGTTTGATAGAATAAATAATTCAAATGCCGGAATAACGTATAGCAATGTTTAATACCTGACTTCTCGAACGACTTGAAAAATATCGGAAAGTTGTATAGTATCTTAACGTAATGAATATCAAAAAAGCCGTGCTGTTTTCATTGTGTTTTTCTCTTTTGGCAAACCCGCTTTCTTACGGCGCGGGCAAGGCTAATATTCCGGCGCTGCCTAATCAGCCGGTAAAGAGCGACATAACCGATAAAGAGATAAACTATCCCGCCGATGCTCCGCCGCCGCTGACGACGGATGAAGAGAAAGATCCCGTGATAAATCTTGTGGCGACAGCTATCTCTTCTGCTGCAAAAGACAATGAAACAAAGGGCGCGATTTTGGAAGCGGAAGCGCTTTACAGAAGGGCTACCGACGCGTTTAAAGCGGGAAAGTCCGAAGACGCGAAAAGATACTTTAACCTTTTTATAAATAAGATCGAGAAGTCCGGAATAAATCCCGGGCTTTATTTTTTTATGTTCGACGATTTTGACAGCATTATCACAAAGCTCAAAAGGATTTACGCCATAGACGTTCCGGCGCCGGTTCTCGAGCCCGAGAAATGTTCGATACCGATGGAGTGCGAGGATAATTCGCTCGTAGAAAAATATATCTCAATTTACTCGACCGGCGCCACAAAAGACAGAGTGCGGGCCGCCATGGAAAAAGGCGGCGCGTACCGCGAAATAGTTCTGAGCAACCTGCAGAGTTTCGACCTGCCGGAAGAATTGCAGTATCTTCCCGTCGTGGAAAGCCTTTACAACAACAACGACGTCTCAAGCGCAGGCGCAGTCGGAATTTGGCAGATTATGGCAAGCAGAGGCAGGGCGCTGGGACTTCAGATCAACTATTGGATAGACGAAAGAAGAGATCCGGAAAAAGCCACAAAAGCCGCGTGCCTTTATCTCAAAGAGCTTTACGTCATGCTAAACGACTGGCATCTTGTGCTTGCGGCGTACAACCGCGGCGAGTACGGGCTTATTCGCGATATGAAGTTTTCAAACGCTTCAAACATCACG
>WQUP01000217.1 GCA_009782015.1 Endomicrobiia bacterium
CTCTCTTAAAAATGCTTCTTGAAATTTATGACGCTAAAAACGATAACGTCAAGGGAATTTTTGAAGAAAAAAAATATGCGCCGCGGGATATCAAAAAAGAGATGTTCGCCATAGAAAGATGGCTTATGGAAGTTGTTTACGACGCCGGCAAAAAGACTTTCAATACCGGCGCAAACGAAAACGGAGTGGATAAAACCGATGCGCTCGACGCCGTTTCATGGACGATTCTCGCTTTGGATCCGGTAAGGCTTACAGAGATGGGCGTTGATCCGTTTGTCATGATGCAGTTTGCCGACAAAAATTTTCTTGTGGAAGACAATCTCGGCGACAGCGGCTTTCCCGTAAAAGGATATGACTTTACCAATAAAGAAGGCAGGAGAAAAGATTATAGAATGGTTTGGTTTGAGGGCACGGGTTTTCATATAGCGGCTATGCAGGCTATGTCGAAGTATTCCGAGGAAAACGGCTACGCAAAAAGGGCGCCTTATTTCAGGCAGCAGGCGATGTACTTTTTAAACGAGATGAGCAAAGCTTCCGAAAAATGCGCCTTGATAGACGGCTCGCTTCCGTACACGTCAAAAAAACCGAAAGAAAGAGAAATATTCACGACATTTTACTACGAATGGGAAATCCCCAGAGGCAGAAAAGGCCAATGGGTTTCATCCGCCTCATCCACCGCATGGCGCATAATAGCAATGTCCGCCTTCAACCCCATGAGCTTCGACAAAAAAAACGTAAACTACAAGCTGTTTAAGTAAAAAGACCGCGCTTTTTTCATGCGTTTTGCCTGGCAGGTTCATTGCCAGCATTCCAAAAATAAACTATAATCCTCAATATGAAGATTTATCACGGGTCAACCGTTGCCGTTGAAACGCCCAAAATTATAACTCCAAACCGGCTGCTTGATTTTGGCATTGGTTTTTATACTACGTTAAACTACGATCAGGCGGCGGAATTTGCAAAGAAGAATAAACTGCGTTACAATACATCCAGCCACGACAAACGCATGAAAAGGCTGTCATCCTGAACTTGTTTCAGGATCTTGTCGTTAAATGACAAAAACTAGACCCTGAAACAAGTTCAGGGTGACACATGGCGAGGGCATTGTCGTCGAGACATTTTTTCATGCGTTTGTCGTGTACATCCGGCTCTGTCGTAAGCATTTATGAAATAGACGAAGCTGTTGCTTTTAACGAATGCAAAGTTTTAAAATTTGATTCCCCCGACGACGCTTGGTTTTATTTTGCGGAGCAAAACCGCATCAAAGGCGAAATTCAAAGAGATTATGATTTAGTTTACGGTCCCGTTGCCAACGATACGGTTTATCAAACATTTCGTTTATACGAAACGGGTCTTTTAACATCAGCCCAAGCCAAAGAAAATTTAAAAGTCAAAAAATTATATAACCAACTGGTTTTCAAAACTGAAAAGTCGCTGTCGTTTATAAAATTCTTAAAAAGCGAAACTGTATAAGGATGGGAAAATGACTCGCAGTCAATTAGGCGCATTGCTTGCGGTAATAATACCCGATATTCTTTCCGTAATTATTAAGCGGACGGGGTTTTCTCAAGACGAGGCGATTGAGAAATTCTACAACTCAAAAGTATATAGCTGCCTTTCGGACGAAAAAACAGGCGTTTGGCATTACAGCTCGCATTTGATTGCAGAACTGTTTGAGCAGGAGAGGTCGTCAGGCGGAATAATTTTTCCCCAAGAGGCCTCGTGATGACAAAAGAATACGCATTTCTCGTATATTGCATAGAAACTTATGCTGATGCCAAAAACATCCTTTCGCCTGATGTTCTGGCTCTGTTTAAGAAAAGCGGAATTTATGAGTATATTTTAAACTCTTATGAAGCCCTGCATGTTTTTGGAGCAAGGGAGCTCGTAACGGAATTCAGCGAAATCATTGCGGAAGGCGGAATCAAGAAACAGGCTTGACTTAAAAATAGGTATAGTTGAGATATAACAATTTTGCATGGAGCGCCGCCTTAGCCGGATAGCTTAGGCTGCGCTCCTTTTTTTACATGCATTGCAACCGATAACGTCAGATTGTAAGGAGACCACCACGTCCGCGGAGTTACCTCGAGTGTCTAAATCGGGGGGAGGCCATCCCTCAAAGTGTAATACTGGACAGTAGCAGTTTGACGAATTTTTTTAAAAATGTTAGTATAACTATACCGTGAATGTAAAAACACAAACATTTTTAAAAAAACTTGACCCTATACCGCCAAACACGGTTGTTTTATCGTCGTGGTTATTAAAACAGGGCATATCGTCGAGTTTACAACAAAAGTATAGGTTAAACGGTTGGTTAAAACCTATCGGTAAAGGCGCTTTTTTAAAGTTTAGCTCTGAAAAAGCAAGTTTTTCCGGCGCGGTATATGCTTTACAAAAGCAGGCAGAGTTAAAGGTTCATATCGGCGCTATGGCGGCATTGGTATTGTACGGTAAGACGCATTACGGCAGGTTTAAAAATAATTGGCAGTTATTTGCAAACAGGGGCGTAGTATTGCCGAAGTGGTTCAAGGAATATGATTTTGGAGATAAAGACAGTTGGAAACTGTTTAATACTGATTTTTTACCCGAAGATTTGGCATTGCAAGAATATGATACCGGAAATTTTACCGTAAGAATATCAAAGGTAGAACGCGCTGCTATTGAGGCTTTATACTTAGCTCCCAAAGACGTAGGCTTACAGGAAATGTATGAGATTTTCGGACAGTTCAGGAATTTTAGGCCAACCGTATTGCAAACTCTTTTGGAACAATGCAAATCCGTAAAGGTTAAAAGACTATTTCTTTACTTCGCTGAAAAAACCAATGCTTCTTGGTTGAAGTTTGATCTTAGCAAAATAGATTTAGGCAAAGGCGTCCGTGTGATACAAAAAGGCGGGAAATATAACGCCAAATACAGCATAATGATAGGCGATTTAGATGATAACCAATGACACGGATACTTACAAAAGGCAAGCGGCTTTGGCAACGGATACGATGTTCTATATTGCCAAAGAGGAATGTTTCGCATTGAAGGGCGGAACTGCCATAAACTTTTTTATCCGTCAAGATTTGCCGAGACTGTCGGTTGACATAGATTTGGATTACATCGGTTTTGAGCCAAAAGCCGAAGCAACAGTTAAAATCAACGAAGCTTTAAACAGGATAGTTAAAGCCATAAGAGCCGATGGTAAGAAAGCGGACATCAAAAAAGGTAAGGACGACATTCAGAAAATTGCTCGCTATGAACGGGGCATGGAAATAAAGGTAGAGATAAACTACATAACCAGAGGGTTTGTCTATAAGCCTGAACTTATGAGAATCTCTAAGAAAGCGGAAGAAGAATTCGGCTTTGCAAAGATGCAAGTTATGACTTTGCCGGAAATATACGGCGGGAAACTTCACGCCGCTCTTAAACGCCAGC
>WQUP01000218.1 GCA_009782015.1 Endomicrobiia bacterium
GGAACTGACCCTTTAGGGTCATCCCCGAATGTCTTAATCGGGGATCCATTTTTGATAAAAATAATATTTTATTCCTTGTATTTTTTTCGACTGCTAACATGGACCCCCGATTAAGACATTCGGGGGCGACACATAAAGTGTCGTTTTGCTCAGACAACCGGATTTGAATAATCCGCGAAAATCCCACGCTCATAGACGTGCAAAATGCGGCAACTGCGAAAAGCAACAACGGCAACCCCTCATCCTCTTGCTTCGCAAGTCCTTCTCCCGCAAGGGGAGAAGGTAAAACTTTATATATAATCCTTAAATAGAGACCACTCCATCAGTAGAGGGTAATTTTAAGACTTTGCCGTTCTGTCTTTGCTCCGCATCTTCGCATCCTAGCATCTTCGCATCTAACATCAGCTGTTTCGGCCAGTTTGCGTCTTTGTACATGTCAAACTCTTTTTTAGACATTAGCGAACGCAGAATGTTGTCCTGTTTTATTATAAGCCCTTCATTTTTCCTGCCGCCGCATGTGATAAAGTACTGTGCCCGTTTTAAAACCACGCCTAGTTTTTTTAGATTGTAAAAATCAAGAGAATGGCTGCGGCGGGCTGCGATTATCCTTTGCGCGCTCAGTACGCCTATGCCGGGCACGCGCAGAAGTTCTTCGTAAGAAGCTTTGTTTACTTCAACCGGAAAAAACGAAGGATGTTTTACTGCCCAGTTGCATTTCGGATCCATAAAAGGATTGAAGTTCGGAGAACTGTCGTCGAGAATCTCATCGGCGCGGAATTTATAAAAGCGCATGAGCCAGTCTGCCTGGTACAGCCTGTGCTCGCGCAGAAGCGGCGGCTGAGTGTCGGTTGACGGCAGAAGGGTGTCGTTCGACACCGGTATATAGGCGGAAAAGAAAACCCTTTTGAGTTTGTATTTTTTGTAGAGGCTTTCCGTAAGTTTTAAAATGTGGCTGTCCGTTTCCGGCGAAGCGCCGATAATCATCTGCGTGCTTTGGCCGGCCGGAACAAACTTCGGCGCGCCTTTATAAATCGCAAGCTCTTTGCTTTCGGAAATGCCGTTTTTTATAAATCCCATAGGTCCTAAAATGGAGTTTTTGCTTTTGTCGGGCGCAAGAAGAGCAAGGCTTGTCTGCGACGGCATCTCGATATTTACGCTCATGCGGTCGGTCAGCTGTCCCAGTTTTTGAAGCAGCGCGCTGTCAGCGCCGGGTATTGCTTTTGCGTGGATGTAGCCGTTGAATTTATGTTCATGGCGCAAAAGTTCCAGCGTTTTTATCATAATTTCGCAGGTGTAGTCCGGGCTTTTGATCACACCGGAACTTAAGAACAGTCCTTCAATGTAATTGCGTTTATAAAATTGTATTGTCAGGTCTGCAAGTTCGCGCGGGGTAAAAAAGCTGCGTTTGATGTCGTTTGATCTTCTGTTTACACAGTATTTGCAGTCGTATATACATATGTTTGTCTGCAGAACTTTGAGAAGCGATATGCACCTGCCGTCCGCGGCAAAGCTGTGGCATATGCCTCCGAGGCATTTGCTGCCTACGCCGGATGTCCCCGCGGCGCTGCCGCCGGCAGAGTTGCCGCCGGCAGAATTGCCGTCCGCGCCGCTTGATGTGCAGGCAACGTCATATTTTGCGGAGTTTGCAAGCAGTTCAAGCTTGTCAAAAATATCCATACTGTATGCCTCTTTCCGTGTTTAAACTGCCCAGGCATACAAAAGTATGATATTTGTAAGAAAAAAGCAAGCGGCCGCACGCGCGGCAAGCGGGGATAAGGTCATTAAAGTCTTTAAGGACTTTAAGGTCATTAATGACCTTAAGGATTTTAAAGCAGATTTAGCCAACTAAAAAAAAGACCCGCTTAATCAAGCGGGTCTCGTTTTACCTCTTGTCTTTTATATGCCGTTAATTTTCTGCGCCGGCGGTTATAAGCTGCTCGACAATTTCCGTGTATCCGTTTTCGCCTGCATAGTGCATTGCGCTGTGCAGGCTGTTGTCAACGGCGTTTACGTCTGCGCCTTTTTCAATAAGGAGCTTGGTGAAATCGTTTTGGCCGGACAGAGCTGCAACTATGAGAGGGGTTTCGCTCTGCGTGTTTTTTACGTTTATGTCCGCTCCGCCTTCAAGCAAAGCTTTGCCTATAAACACGTTTCCCTGGTTGGCGGCAAAATGAAGCGGCGCGTTGCCGTTTAAAAGTTTCATGTTTGCGTCAGCCCCGTTTTTGAGAAGCATTTCGGTTATGTAAACGTTGGAAGTTCTGCACGCCAAGTTTAGCGGGGAGTCGCCTTCGTCGTTTAACGCGTTGACCTGCGTTTTTATTTGCGGATTTTTTAAAAGCGCCGCGACAATTTCGCTCTGCCCGTTAAAAATAGCCTGATGCAACTGAGTGTTTCCATGGCTGTCTTTACCGGCTGAAGCGTCTGCAGACGAAGCGTCTGCGGACGAAGCGTTCCCGGACGAAGCGTTCCCGGAAAGAAGCGTGACAAGCTCTCTTAAGCCGTTGGCAGAAGCGTAATCGAGCGCCGAATGTCCGTCATTGTCTTTTGCGGATTTGTCTGCTCCGGAGTTGATAAGAAGTATTGAAGTTTCGGTTTTGCCTTCGGCTATGGCGTACATAAGCGGAGTTTTGCCTTCTTTGTCAGACGCGTTTATATCCGCGCCTTTGTCCAAAAGCATCTTTACTATTTCTTTGTTGCCGCTTTTTGAAACCGCATGAAGCGGCGTAATGCTTGTATTGTTTGCAAGCGACGCGTCAGCGCCGTTGTCCAAAAGAAGTTTGACTATGTCTTTTGCGCCTTTCATGGAAGCGTAAAAAAGAGGCGTGCTTCCCGAGGCGTCGCGTTTATTTAAATCTATTCCACCTTTTTTTAGGAAAGCCTCGACTACGCCTTTTTGTCCGTTTTTGCAAGCGTTAAGAAAAATATTGTCCATTTTTGTTCTCCTGTTATGCCGTCATTGCGAGCACTGAAAGGGCGCGGCAATCTAGTGTCGGGAAAGTCTAGATTGCTTCGTCAGAGAACAAAGTTCTCTTCCTCGCAATGACAGACTTTTAAGCGGTTTTTACATTTTTCCAAGAAGGAATTTAACCAGCTCTTCGTTATTTTGCTCTACCGCTATATCCATTGCCGACTTTTTTTCGTTGTTGACTGTCTGCGGCAGCGGGTCGCCGAAACCGAACATCAAATCCGCAAACGATTTTGCAAACGCCTTGTTTGCGTTTCCTGCGGCGTACATAAGCGCGGTATTTCCGCCGGAATCTTTCGCGCCGAGATCCGCGCCTTTTTCAAGAAGTGAAATCAAATCGTTTTCCGCATTGTCCGTATCTTCCTGCACAATGCGCATCAGCGCGGTAACGCCGTTTTTGTCCTTAGCGTTTACATTGCAGTCCGTATTGTCCAAAAGTTCTCTGCGCATAA
>WQUP01000219.1 GCA_009782015.1 Endomicrobiia bacterium
CCCTTGGGAATAGCATAACAATATTTTGAATTTTTCGGTGTCATTTCTTAAATGATATTTCAATTTTTATTTCGGTGTCATTTTACATGATTTGTTTCGAAAAATTGACTTAAAATCCCAAAAATTATACAATCTTCGGGAACATATTATAAGGATACGAGGTGGAAAAATTGTCAAAAAAGATACTTTTCTCGTTTTTAGCGGTCATAATGGCGGTTTCGCAGGTTTTCGCGAACAACTTATATGTTATAGACACGCCTGCCACCAATCTTCTTAACTACGGAAGTTACAGCGTAGGTTTCAGAGCTTTCCAAGGGGGAGGCGTTACGCCGCGCCTGGATTTCGGCGTTTTCAAATTTCTTAATCTGGGTATTTCCTGGGAGCTTGACAGTCTTCTCGGAAACGGCCAGATTCATGTTGCAGTTCCCGCCCTTTTTGTAAAACTCAGGCTTTATGAAGGCAATATGACTTGGCCCGGCGTCGCGATAGGCTATGACGGCCAGGGGTACTTTTACGCTACTGATTCTAACGATTACAGACAGAAAGGCAAAGGCGTGTTTCTTGTGATCGGCAGGGAGCTGTTCGTGCAAAATCTTATGATAAACATCGGCGTCAATATGAACGACTTTAAAGACAGCAGAGTTTACGGCTTTGCGAATGCCGCCATACCTTTGTACAGCGATATAGTATATTTCATGGCGGAGTACGACAACATAAACTACTTCCCGCAAGCAAGGCTCAACGCCGGACTCAAACTTGCGCTGACCGACGCCATAGATATCGATTTCATAATGAGGGACTGCTGGGGCAAAGACGACCCCGGCGTAAGATATCCAAATGAAAGAGTTTTTAAGATAAGTTACACCGGTAAATTTTAAAGAGGACTTGCACATCGGTGTCATCCGGAACTCGTTTCAGGATCTCGCCGTAAAAGATTAACAGCAGACCCTGAAACGAGTTCAGGGTGACACAGCAATAAAGAGGACTCCATGGAAAATACTCTCGATTTTGAACAGCCGATTGCGGAAATAGACAAAAAAATAGAAAACCTCAAGGTCTCTTCGGAGCAGGGGCATGTGGACTTTTCCGAACAAATAGCCGATCTTGAAAAGAAAAAAGACGAGCTGCGTCAGAAAATTTACGGCGCGCTGACCCCCTGGCAGAGAATACAGATAGCCAGACATCCGCAAAGGCCGTACTCGGCTGATTACATGAAACTCATATTCGAGGATTTTACTGAATTCCGCGGAGACAGGGCTTTCGGAGACGATCAGGCGCTTTTGTGCGGCATAGCTTTCATTGACGACAAGCCTGTGGCAGTGATAGGCCACCAGAAAGGGCGTACGCTTCAGGAAAATATGGACAGAAATTTCGGCATGGCGCACCCCGAAGGCTATCGTAAGGCCATGAGAATAATGAAGCTTGCCGAGAAATTTAACAGGCCGGTCATAACATTTATAGATACGTCAGGCGCTTATCCCGGCATAGCCGCAGAAGAAAGAGGCCAGGCAGAAGCGATCGCAAGAAACCTCAGGGACATGTCGGATCTCAAAGTTCCGGTTATAAGCGTGGTGATAGGCGAAGGCGGTTCCGGAGGAGCGCTGGGAATAGGCGTTTCAAATAAAGTTTTGATGCTTGAAAACGCTTACTATTCCGTGATCTCTCCGGAAGGCTGCGCTGCGATTCTTTTCAGAGACGGCTCAAAGGCGAAAGAAGCCGCTGAAGCCATGAAGATCACCGCAAAAGACCTTTTAAACCTCAAAGTAATCGACGAAGTTATAAAAGAACCGCTCGGCGGCGCGCACTTTGATCCCGCAAAAACCGCAATGAACATCAAAGCTGCGTTAAACAAATACCTCAAATTTTACGAAACGTTCAGCGCGAAGGAAATATCCCAAGACAGATACGACAAATTCAGGGCAATGGGCATATTCGAAGAACCAAAGACAGCAAATAAGGCAGTTAAAAAGAAAGCTGCAATCAAAAAGAAATCGGTCAAAAAATAAAGAGTGAAGAGTGAAAAGTGAGGAGTGAAGATACGGCAAAGACTTTTATGTTGTCATTGCTAGGCGGCAATGCCGCCGAAGCAATCAGTGTCAGTGTCGTATCTTCACTCTTCACTCTCCGCTCCCCACTCTGCCGTTAAAAAGGAGAATATACAATGGCTTTAGTACCCGGTAAACAAATTTTGGAAGAAGCGAGAAAAAAAGGATACGGCGTCGGCGCGTATAACGTAAACAACATGGAGCAGATTCAGGCGATTATGGAAGCAGCCGCGGAAACAAAATCTCCCGTGATAATCCAGGCCAGCAGAGGCGCATTGAAATATTCCAATTTTACATATTTGGGCTATTTGATGAAAGCAGCCGTTATTGAAAATCCCGATATTCCGGTTGCAATGCATTTGGACCACGGCAACTCTTTGGAGTCCGCGGTAAAAGCCATAGAACTCGGCTTTTCATCGGTCATGATAGACGGCTCTCTTATGGAAGACGGCAAAACCGCTTCCACTTATGACTACAACGTTGAAGTCACGAAATCGGTCGTAGAGTATGCCCATGCCAGAGGCGTAAGCGTTGAAGCGGAAATCGGAACGCTCGGCGGCATAGAAGACGGCCACGGCATAGGCGACGGCCCCGTTCATTTGACTGATCCCAAAGAATCTAAAAAGTTTGTTGAAGCCACCGGCGTTGATTCTTTGGCTATCGCCATAGGAACTTCGCACGGCGCGTATAAATTCAAAGGCGCTTCCAATTTGGCTTTTGACGTATTGAAAGAAGTCAGGAGCATGATAGACATTCCGATAGTTCTTCACGGCGCTTCTTCGGTTCCGAAAGAGCTTATAGACGCGGTAAATAAATACGGCGGAAAAATGCCCGGAGCTACCGGCGTTCCGATGTCGGATTTGCAGCAGGCGATAAAGCTCGGAGTATCGAAAATCAACGTGGACACCGACGGAAGACTTGCAATTACGGCAGCGATAAGAAAAGTATTTGCAGAAACTCCGGAAAAATTCGATCCGAGAGATTATTTGGGGCCCGCCAGAACCGCTCTTAAAAATCTCATAGTCGCAAAGATGAAAGATTTCGGCACAACCGGCCATGCCGGCGACTATAAACCCTTGTCTCTCGAGGATATGAAAAAAGTGTACAGGCAATAAGACAATTTGGTGTCTCTAATAACCTATGCTTGTCATCCCGGAAGGCAGTAGTCCGGGATCTGCCTTAAAAAAATTACCGACGACAAAGAAACTGCGGATCCCGGACAGAGACTCTCCGGGATGACAAGACCGCGGGTTTTCAGAGAGACTCAATTGGGTCTCTCTAAAAACCCATGTTTGTCATACCGGCGAAAGCCGGTATCCATGTTGCCTTTGATTTTGTTCGACGACAACTACAAAATGGATTCCGG
>WQUP01000220.1 GCA_009782015.1 Endomicrobiia bacterium
TGCTCCGGATAAAATATACTCCAATCAAAAAGACGCCGCTAAGTACGAGGCTGATTTTGACAAGCTGCTGAAAGTATTCAGGGGATTTTCGTCTCCGACATCGCTGAACGATAAAGAAACGGAAGTGTTCAACAAAGCGACGGATGTCATAAACAGGATAACGGACAAAAGATTTAACGCGTTAAAACAGGCGATTTCTAAAAATACCGCGGTGCAATACGCCGACGAAACTTTGAAAAGCATTCTTGTCAAAAGCGGCTATAAAACAGGCCTTGCCATAGACAGAATCAACAATCCGGCAAAGTATGACCTGCAGCAGCAGGAAGAACAGTACAAGAGGCAGCAGGATCTTCTCAAGCAGGAAGATGCACAAAGGCAGCAGGAAGTCGATGAAATCCGCAAGAGCGATGCAGTAAAAAATAAAGAAGATTTTATAAATAAAATCAAAGATCTTTGGATAGCTCTGCCGGACATAGTGGGCAACGATAAATTTAAAAGCATAGACGTCCAGATAGCCAAATATTTTAACGCTGACAGAGGCCGCATTACTCCGGAAAGAGCGATAGATCTTTCGGCCGCTCTGATTTTGCAGGAAGTTTTGGCAGCTGAAATGAAGAAAGCAGCGCCGGATATGAAAGTCGTAAACGATGCTTTCGAACAGCTTGGCGGAAATCCTTCTAAACACCTTGCCGGAGTTTCCGATTTGGCCGGACACCTCAACGGCATAAGTCTGGGCAGCGTGGCGCCCATTCTTCCGGTTTTCTTTAACAATTACAGCACTCTAAAGGTTAACGGATACATTGCCGACTTTAAAAAAGCCGGAAACAATACGGCCGAAGCTAAAAAAGCGCTGGATAACTTAAATACGTACATTTCAAACTTTGCAAACAGCGATCTATTGATGAAAAATAACAGGCTTAATTCCGGCATATTTCACGCATTGAACTACTCTTATGCGTCAGGCCTTATATATGATGTGTACGATCCGGGCGACGGCCAGGCGGAATTGCCGCCCCTGTCCGCTTTAGAGTCCGGCGCGATTCTCTGCTTAAGAGAAATTGCGAGGATTAAAGCCGCAATATCCGAAGCCCAGTCAACACTCAATATCTCGGCTCTTTCTTCAGACACCGATAAAAAACCCGGACTGATAGATAATCTGCATAAAGTTGTCGATGCCGTAAATCCTCGCGCAGTGTCCCTCGGCGCCGATCAGCAAACGATAGCAAAGCTAAGTTTAGAACTTGACGTTGTAAACAGGCTTACTCAAAGCGTATTGGATCAGATGCATTTTTTTCTGCCGGACAGTTACAGTGTCGTCAACAATGTAGTTGGAGATAATGTTAAAAATCAGCTGATGAAAGACTATCGTGCAGCTCGCCAAAATGCTGCGATAAACGTTGACGACAAAAATGCTTTGGCGGCTTGGAATTCGGCTTGGGCTGAGGCGGCCGCCAAAAGGAATGCCGTTGTAATTTTGGCAGACGCGCTTAACAGAGAAATATCAAACGGAGCTAAGGCCGATGTTAACGCTATGGAAAAAATGGTTGCGTCTTTGACGGCGCTTGTTGCCGAAAATCCGGAAAACGCAAATTTTATATCTAAGTCTGATTTTGCTAAAGCAGACATGCTTATCAGCACAAGCAAGAGTTTTGCCGATAAAGAAATACTCAACGGCGCAGCAGGCAGCTTCAATAAGCTTACTGAAAATGACGAAAACGGCAACACGAAACAAAAATATGCCGGCTTGGATATGAAAAATGCAGTTTTCAGTTCTCAATTCCGCAAACAGCTTGAGCAGGTTTACTTCAGATCTTTTTTCAATAATTGGGAAAACTCCGATAAAACTCTTTCGGACAAGCAATACATCGCTAAACTTCAGGATGCTGCGGCTGCAGAAGCGGCTGCCACTCTGCAAAACGACATGCTTCTTGACGCGCTTATCATGGAAATAGACAAGGCTGACAAAGAAAAGCAGACACAAATATCCGACAGCGAGAAACTTTACATAATGCAGCTTAGAGATTTGGTTGCGAAGTTGAACCCCGATACTGATTTTGTGTTCAAAACCGCCGGCAATCAAGAATATGCCATAAGCAACGCAAACAGAATTTTGGGAGTGAAGCAGGAATACGACGAAAAACAAAAGGCAGCCATTTTGGGCAAGGCCGCGAGCGCTGTAGATCAAGACGAACTTAACAGGCAGCTTGAGTCTCTTTTTCAATCTTATGTGACAAAAGGCGAACATTCTAAGGCGGCCTATCTGGTTGCTATTGTGAAAGAAATGAACCCGTATGTTTCGGTAAATGCTTTCTTAAACAATCACTTCGGCTCTTTAGGCGTGAGCGGGATTGCAAACACTCAGTATTGGAGCGTAACCTTAACCCAAACCGTTGACACCAAAGCGGTAGGCGATGCGCTTAAAGAGGTTATTGAGAACCTTTTATACGGCAAGAAGACAAAGGCTGCGGCGGATATTCAAGCGTCGCTTATGACGACCGCTCAAATGGACTCCGTGCTTGCCGCGGATTTTACCAACAACGGCTATAACGACTTCTTTTCCATGGGATACTTCTATGAAGGATTTGTCATACCGAATAGTATAAAAGATAAAATGTATAAAGAATTTGCAGAGGCCTGCGATAAAGACAAAGTGATGTACGATAAAGCGACAAAAGATTATTTGCAGAAGATAAAAGAAGGCAAAGAACTGACAGAAAAAGAAAAAAACAATCCGCCTCTTGCCGTGCAGCGCATGGCCACGGTTTTCAAAATGCACGAAAAAGAAATATTGGTTGCCATAATAGACAACTCGATGAAAGATTTATCGAAATTGGACAATGAGAAGTTGTTCAATGTTCTTAAAAACGCGATAGCCGGCTTGGAATTTATAAAAGACCCAAAAGTGAACCCATATTTGAACGATGCCGACAGAAAAGATATTCAGGATAAATTTGACGAAATAATAGATACTATTAGAAACTATCCTCAATTTGCCGACGGCGGAGCAGAAAAGATGCTGGAGGAGCTTGGGCTTGCAATTAAGTCCGGGCAGAAAGCGGCTTCACAGGCAAAGGCATCGCCTATATTTAAAAGCGCTCAGTCCCTTGACCCTGCCGCTATTAAAGAGCTCGAACAAAAGATAGCGGCTAATCCAGAATTACTGAAATTCTTCAATGACATGTTTGCCGATAAACTTTCCGGCAAAAAGCTTGTTGATGCAAACACCGATGACCAAGCGGTATTGGACGCGCTGGCCTCGATGATGACGGATGCCCAAGGCAATGTCGTCTCCGACGCGCAGGGGGCTTACGACACAATGGTGAAAGTCAAACAGCTCTATGATCTCATAGCGCCGCTTGAGCAGCAGCCAGATCAGGCTAATTTTATAAACGTCC
>WQUP01000221.1 GCA_009782015.1 Endomicrobiia bacterium
GATATGGGCAAAGCCGCTATGCCGGCGATCGCTGCGCTTGACCAGATGAAGCAGGATCCCGACGCCGCCGTCCGCGCAGACGCAAAAAAGGCCGCGGAAAACATTTTGAACGCGAAGATATAAAGATGTGCCTTGCTACCGTCGCAAAAATAACGAAAATAGTCGATGCCGCCACAGCCGAAGCAGATTTCGGCGGCGTTGGATCTGAGATCAAAACCGTGCTTTTGGGCGGCCTTAAAAAAGGCGACTACGTTCTGGTGCACGCGGGATTTGCGATAAATAAGCTGTCCGACGAAGACGCCGAGGAAATAATATCCGCGTCAAAGACCGCGGGGCTTTTATAATGAATAAGGGCGTGTTTACACGTGAAAGAGCCTGCGTTTTCTGCGGGGCAAGTTCCGGCAGAAACAAAAACTTCCAAAAAACTTCCAAAGAGCTCGGCAAACTCCTTGCAAAAGAAAAAATAGATTTGGTTTACGGCGGAGGGAACTCCGGCCTTATGGGCGCGCTTGCAAACAGCGTTCTTACAAACGGCGGAAAAGTCATCGGCGTGATTCCCGAATTTCTCAAAAAGTTTGAAGCGTGCCATAGCGGTTTGTCGGAGCTTATCGTCACGGAAAGCATGCACAAGCGCAAAGAAAAAATGTACTCGCTTGCCGACTACTTTATTATTCTGCCGGGCGGCATAGGCACAATAGATGAATTTTCAGAAATCTTTACGTGGTCGCAGCTCTGCCTTCACAGTAAGGCCTGCGCCCTGCTGAATGTTGACGGCTACTATGACGCTTTTCTGGATTTTTTAAATAAAGCCGTTGAAGAAAATTTTATAAGCATGGAGCATTTTAGTAGTCTTATTGTCTGCACGATGCCTGACGAAGTTTTAAAAAAATGCCGAGATTTTAAAAGTACGTCTGCGAAAAAATAAGTTGTTTCCTTCGCAAGGAGTGAGGGGAAAAAGGAAAACGCGGTGCGAAATAAAAAAATCAAGATTATGGAAGTGTGCGGAACGCACACGATGTCCATAGCAAAATACGGGCTCAGAAATTTTTTTAAAAACACGGAGCTGGTTTCCGGCCCCGGCTGTCCCGTCTGCGTTACTCCGTCAAATATGCTTGAGGCTTGCGTAGAACTTGCCAAAAAAAAAAATGTTATAGTGACATCCTTCGGCGACATGCTGAGAGTTCCGGCAATTACGTCGTCGCTTGAAAAAGAGCTTTCGCGCGGAGCGGACGTAAGAGTCGTCTATTCCGTTTACGAGCCTTTAAAAATCGCTCTTGAAAATCCGGATAAAGAAGTGGTGTTTGCCGGCGCAGGTTTTGAAACCACGGCTCCGCTTGCCGCGGCTTTGATAATCGAGGCGTATAGAAAAAAGGCGAAAAATTTAACTCTTTTTTCAATGTTTAAATCGGTCTTTCCGGCTTTGGATATCATAGCAGCTTCAAAAGATTTGAAAATCGACGGGTTCCTGCTTCCCGGAAACGTAGCTTCTATAACCGGCAAAAAGGCTTTTTCTTACATAGCTCAGAAATATAAAATCCCGTGCGTGATTGCCGGATTTTCCGAAACGGAAATAGTAAATGCCGTGAACAAACTTTCCGATTTGATCGGAGAAAAAAAGAATGTTGTCGAGAACGAATATGAAGCCGTTGTCAGCGATGAGGGCAATCTTAAAGCCCGCAGGCTTTTAGAAGACGTTTTCGATTTAAAAGACGAAGAGTGGCGCGGCTTTGGAAAGATAGCAAAAAGCGGCTTCGCTCTTAAAGAGAAATTCGCGGCCTTTGACGCAGAAAGGAAGTTCGCCGTAAAACCGCTAAAGGCAGCTTCTGCCAAAGGCGTCAAGGACGCCTGCCGCTGCGGCGACATAATGAAAGGAAAAATAACTCCGCGGCAATGCCGCCTTTTCGGCAAAAAGTGCGTGCCGGAAAATCCGGTAGGGCCTTGCATGGTCTCTTCCGAAGGCGTCTGCGCGGCTTACTACAAGTACGGCAGAGTGAAGAGTGAGGAGTGAAGAGTGAAGATACGGCAAAGACTTTTTTTGTCGTCATTGCGAGGCGGTGTAACCGCCGAAGCAATCCAGAGCAGTTGCCGTATCTCCACTTTTCACTCCTCACTCTTCACTCTCAATAAAAGGTGTGTATTATGAACCCAAACGATAAAATAACTTTGTCTCACGGCGCAGGCGGGAACGCGACAAAAGAGCTTATAAATAAGGTGTTCAGAAAACACTTTTCAAATAAGACGCTCGACGCGCTTGACGATGCTGCCGTCATAAAAACAGGCGGCAGGAAAATCGCGTTTTCGACTGATTCTTTTGTAATAAATCCCGTTTTTTTCAAGGGCGGAAACATAGGGAAGCTTGCCGTATGCGGCAGCATAAATGACATATCCATGATGGGCGCGGAGCCGGTTGCTTTGTCGGCAGCGGCGATAATCGAAGAAGGTTTTCCGCTTAAGGATCTGGAAATAATAGCGCGCTCGATGGCGGCTGAAGCGAAAAAAGCCGGCGCGGATATAGTGACGGGCGACACAAAAGTGGTGAAAAAAGGCGAAGCCGACGGAATATTTATAAACACGAGCGCCATAGGCGTGATTGAGCGCAGGTTTAATATTGCGGCTTCTAACGCCAAGGCAGGAGATTCTATTATAGTCAGCGGAAACATTGCCGAGCACGGAAGCGCTGTAATGCTTTCCAGAAACGATTTCGGCTTTAAGAGCGATATAAAAAGCGACTGCGCATGCCTGAATATTTTGGCGCAGGATATTTTGAAAGCGTGTCCGGAAATACACGTTATGAGAGATCCCACAAGGGGCGGCGTGGCTGCGGCTTTAAACGAAATAGCCGAAAGCTCAAATATAGGCATCGTAATAGATCAAAATGCCGTGCCTGTGGCAAAAAACGTTGCTGCTTTCTGCAGGGTATTAGGGCTTGACCCGCTTTACATGGCAAACGAAGGAAAGATGATATCGTTTCAGCCGGCAAAGCATACGCAGAAAGTTTTAAAAGCTTACAAAAAGAACGTCCTCGGAAAAAATGCCGCGGCAATAGGAACGGTCGTAAAAGATTTAAAAGGCGTTTACATAAAAACATCATCGGGCGCCTTGAGAAAAGTCCTGAGTTCCGACGCCGAGCAGCTGCCGAGAATTTGTTGACGACAGAGTGAAGAGTGAGGAGTGAAGAGTGGAGATACGGCAACTGCTCTGGATTGCTTCGGCGGTTACACCGCCTCGCAATGACGACAAAAAAAGTCTTTGCCGTATCTTCACTCCTCACTCTCCACTCTTCACTCTGTAGTTAAAAGGAGATGTTATAATAAAAATCGGCAAAAGAAAGATAGACGGTAAGCTCTAAGAAAAAACTAAAATAATAAAAAAGAGTTCTTAGAGTAGATAG
>WQUP01000222.1 GCA_009782015.1 Endomicrobiia bacterium
AGGCGCGGAAGCGTCGTCTGCCTGAAGCTCGGTAAATTTGCCCCTTATGCCGTCAGAAAGCTGCCCTTGTGTCTCGGCAACGACCAATTCGCCCATGTTTAACCCCTGAAGAATGACGGTTTTGTCTCCGACTTTGTCTCCTATGCTGCACGGCCTCATCTGAATAACACCAAAACCCGGAGTCGTGTCCGGCATGACCACGGGCACGAGAAACGTCACATTATTAAGCGATATAACGCTGTCCGTCGGCACAAGCACAACGTTTTTAAACTCTTTCAAATACACAGTGCCTCTGGCAAACATTCCCGAGCGCAGCAGGGTGTCTTTGTTATTTATGTTGATTTTTACGCTTGCGGTTCTGGTTCTTTCTTTGACAACCGGAGCTATTTCTGTGACTGTGCCCTCAAATTCCGTATCCGGATAGGAGTCGCTTATTATTTTCGTTATCTGTCCCACGGCAAGCTTCTTGACGTCTTTTTCCGGCACATCGACTTCAAGGTTTGTGCCGAGATTGCTTATGAATTTGCAGACAACGTCCTGAGGCGTAACGTATTCTCCCGGTTTTATTATTATTTCCGCCAAAATTCCGTCGTTGGGCGCGGCGAGATTTGTTTTCTTGAGATTTGACTGCGCAAGCTCAAGCTCGGATAGAGCCGACTTCACGCGCGACTCGGTGGATTGTATCTCATACTTAGCCTCGTACAATTTGCTCTCGGCAAGAGCTTTCTGCGCGTAAAGCTCTTCATAAACTTTATACCTTTCCTTTGCCGAGAGATATGCGGCCTGCTCGCTTTTGTACTTGCTCAGCGCGTAATCTGCTTTTGTCATGGCGTCTTTAGGGTCAAGCGCGCATATATTTTTGCCTTTTTCTATGAAGTCGCCTTCCTTGTAGTTGTACATCGCAAACGGTCCTTCTATTTCAAAACGCATATCGTTTTCTATGGCGCCTTTGACGGTTCCCATTACGGTATATTTATCGATGTAATCTTCTTTCTTTACCCTTAAGGTTTTAACCTGAACAGCCGTCTCTTCTGCGGGCGGAGCGGGTTTCTTCTTTAAGAAGAGAAGATAAACCACTATTGCGGCAAAAATCAAAAACATGCTTATGGCGACTATAAAAGCAAGCTTCTTAAACCGCTCCGGCGACTGAGCCCTGTAATTTGCAACGCGGTGCAGCGTGTTGTCTTTAAGGTTGAAAAAGTAATCTTTGAGTCTCTCTAAAAAATTTCTCATTTTTTTCTCCGTTATATTTCTCTATGCCGCCGCTACTGAAGTGCCGTCATCCTGAGGGGCTTTTTTCCCGAAAGATCCGGAGGTCTAGATCCTTCAAAAGCTTTGCTTTTTCAGGATGACGTCGCTTTCGGCGACGTCATCTTAAAGGCATCAGAGTAAGCCTTTCCATTTCCGTTACCGACGCGTGATTTTGATACGTAACCCTGGCAAAAGAGCCTATGGCTTCGGCGTATTTCCACGACTCTTCCATAAGGCTTACCGTCGGAACCTCGTACAAATCGTTTCTTTTCTTCATCAGCGCAAGCTTCCTTTCCCTGAGAGTTATCTCTTTTCTGAGAGTGCGCGCATTGTTGAGCGAATTTACATAGTCGTCAAAGGCCTTTTCCACTTCAAGCCTTTTCTGCTTAAGCGTGTCAACATAATCGGCATTAGACTGGTCAAACCCTACGGCGCTCTCTTTTGTGTCCACAAAATAGCTCAAATCGTCAAGCAGGGAAAGTTTTACGTCGTAAGTGGTCGTGTTTACCCTTTGGCTTGCGTCAACTATGCTGGACGGATCGGTCCTGTCCGTGCTGTAGGAAGCTTCAAGCGAATTGCCCCACAAACTCCATGACATTCTTCCGACAATGCTCCAGGACGTGGTGAGTTCCAGAGGATATGTCGTAAAAGCTTCGCCGCTTTTTCCGTAAAAGCCTTCCACGTAAAATTTCGGTATCACTTTAGATCTGTTGATTCTGATTTTCATGTCGGCCATCATAGCCTGAACTTTGGCGGTCTGTACGTCAAGATTGTTTGTAAGGACAAAACTGAGCAGATCCTGCAGCGAAAACGTTATCTCGGGAACGTCGTCCGGAAGTTCGGCGGAGACTTTCGCGTTTATTTCGTCAAGCGACTGTATGTTGGCTGTTTCCAGCAGTTTCTTTATCGAAAAAGACAGATTTATTTTAGACGCCGCAAGCATATCGGAAACTTTGTCCTTGAAATTTTCCGCTTCCACCATATCAAGCTCGGAAATGGCTTTGGCTTTGTACTCGGTTTTCACTTTAAGAAAAAGCTTATCGACTATATCATAAGCTTTCCCGAGGGCTTTGTACTCCTGGTTGAGCGTAACGTACTCGTAATAAGCGAGTTTTATTCTGCTAAACAGCTCTTCGCGCGTTTTTGTGTAGTTAAATCTTGCGGCGTCAACCATCATGCTTTCGTACTTATACATTCCCTTGGTTCTGTAACCTTCATAAACGGTCTGCACCGCTCTCACTCCGTAGCTTTCGGAGTTGTATTCTTCATCCCCTGTAATGGCGCCGCCCGCTCCATTCTGTGTCAATGCCGTCTGCCCTTTTGCCATGGTGCCCTGAAGCATTACCTGCGGAAAGAAAGCCCTCGCAGCCCTCACCGACCTGATCTCGGCAAGCTGTATCTGCTGATAAGCAACGACCAGCCTTCTGTCTCTGGATTCGGAAAGCTTCATAAGCTGGTTGAGAAAATCGTCATTCATGTCAGCGTATGAAAAGCCGGCAAGGACAGAGACCAGAAATAAAGCCGCCGTAAGAACTCTTGCAAAAGCAGTAAACTTTCTGTTTTTAAGCAATTTTTTTCTCCGTTTTTGTCTTAAATTCGTTAGCGTGAGTATATATGAAAAGTATTAAATTGTCAATCAATTTTGCGTTTAAAATAATGCGAAGCTTGACCGCATATATCAAAATTATTATAATTGCGTATAATTTAAGAATCGGGAACTTCTAAAACTTTTACGGAGCGCGAAAAATGAACACAATCCAAATACGCATTCCTTATGCCGACACTGACCAGATGGGCATGGTTTATTACGGAAATTATCTGACGTATTTTGAAAGAGGCCGTACGGAATGGCTGAGAGAGTGCGGCATAGCTTACAAAGATATTGAGGCAAGAGAGCTGTATTTTCCGGTAATAAACGCAACCTGCAATTACCATTCTCCCGCAAAATATGACGATATTTTGACGGTTGAAACAAGGCTTGCGGAACTCGGCGCCGCATATTTGGTTTTTTCCTACGAGGTAAAACTCGGAGAAAGAGTTTTGGTCTCGGGAAGCACAAAACATCCGCTTGTAAACAAATCTTTTAAACCCGTGCGCTTTCCCAAAGAAATGCGGGAACTTTTGGAACAGC
>WQUP01000223.1 GCA_009782015.1 Endomicrobiia bacterium
CCGCGCTGACAATATATATGGACATAAACCCCGAGCTCGGCCTTAACAAAGCAAAAAATCTGGACAAAGAAGCTTACGGCAAAAACGGCGACAGGATAGAAAGAGAGTCCGTGCAATTTCACAAAGACGTAAGAAAAGGATACCTGTCGCAAGCAAAAAAAGAGCCGAAAAGAATAAAAGTTATCAAGACAAACGCGGACGTAAATAAGACGTGGATGCTGATAAAAAAAGAAGTGGACAAACAATTAATAGTTAATAATTAATAGTGAATAGTTAACGGCAAACGACGCTAACTATTGCAGCGAAGCTGCTCAAAAACTATTAACTATTCACTATTAATTATTAACTTTCATTAAGGTGTTATCTCGTGTTTGAAAACATACTCGGGCAGCAGAAGGTCAAGCAGATTCTTGCAAGCCAGCTTAAAAGAGGAAAAGTTCCGCATGCGTATATTTTCATGGGGCAAAACGGAGTCGGCAAACGTTTTACGGCAGTCGAGTTTGCGAAGGTTTTGAACTGTACCACAAACGATTTTACAAAAACGGATACCGGCGCCTGCGGCAAATGCCTCAACTGCGAAAAGACATCCAAAAACATTCATCCGGATCTGCACTTCATAGATTTTGCAAAACAGGCTGAGCTTGAAGACGAAGATTTGGAAAAACAGAAAACGCTCAAAATAGAAACGATAAGATATATGCAGAAGGAAGTCGCTACAAAAGCGCACGAAGCGAAGTGGAAAATTTTTATAGTCGAACCGGCTGAAAAAATGAACGCGGCGGCGGCAAACTCGCTTTTGAAAACGCTCGAAGAGCCGCCGGATAACACTATAATAATACTTATCGCGCGCCACAAAGAAACTATTCCGCAAACAATAGTTTCGCGTTCGCAGACTTTGTTTTTCCAGCCGCTCGGGCAAAACGAAATAGCGTCGTATCTTATGCTTAATGAGTCGCTTTCCGCGGCCAAAGCCGACGAAATCGCTTCCCTTGCCGAAGGCTCGATAGAAGACGCGCTAAAGCTTATCAACAAAAGCGAGAGCGAAGGGCTCGCGCTCTGGCTTAAGCTGAAGAATGAAAAGCTTTATATATCCGACATTTTGGAGCTTTCAAGAGGCATTTCAAAAGACGAATCGGTAGAATACATTGACGCCATGATCGCCGAATGCAGAAAAGAGTTCAAGCTTTACCCGAAAAACGCGATCAAGTCGCTCGAGCTGCTGACGCAGGCAAGAGCGCTTCTTTTAAAAAACGTAAACACGCAGACGGTGCTAGACAACTTGCTCATGGATTTGTGCGACATAAAAAACAGATACAGGGCTTTAGAAATCTAAAAGATAGAGTGAGGAGTGGGGAGTGAAGAGTGAAGATACGGCAAAGACTTATTGACGTCATTGCGAGCACTGAAAGGGCGCGGCAATCCAGAGCAGTTGCCGTATCTCCACTCTTCACTCCACACTCTTCACTCTGCAGTTAAAAGGAGTTTAAAATGCCAATGGTAGTTGGAGTAATGGTTAGAAGAATAAAAGATAAGATATACGCCGACGTGGGTCATTTGGATATAAATCCGAACGACAAAGTTATCGTTGAAACCGAGCACGGCGTTGAGGCCGGAGCTGTCTGCGAAAGAGAAAAGAACATACAGAAGGGCAAAGATCCAATAGGAAAAGTTTTAAGAAAGATGACCGAAGAAGACAAAAAAAGAATCGCGGAAAACGAAAAAAGAAACGAAAAGGCGTTCAACATAGTTCTTGAAAAAGCCGACGATCACGAGCTTGACATGAAGCTCACATGCGTACAGTACACGTTCGACCGTTCGAAGCTGTTTGTCTATTATACCTCGGAAACAAGAGTGGATTTCAGAGAGCTCATAAAAGATCTGGGACACATTTTAAAGACGCGCATACAGATGGTGCAGATTGGCGTGCGCGACGAATCGAAGATGGTAGGCGGCATAGGTACCTGCGGGCAGGTTTTGTGCTGCCAGGGATTTTTAAAAGATTTCAGTTCAGTGACAATAGATATGGCAAAAGAGCAGGATCTCTCTTTAAATACTGCCAAACTTTCCGGTCTTTGCGGAAGGCTCATGTGCTGCATAGCTTATGAAAATGAGCACTATAAAGAAGTTAAAAAAGGCTTGCCCAATATCGGAGATACAATAAATACTCCTAACGGCAAAGCAAAGCTTGCGGCAATCGACTGCATAAAAGAAACGGTTACCGTGGATTTCGGCGAAAGAGAGTTTAAAAGTTACCCGATAGAACAGATAAAAAAAGACAGAGTGAAGAGTTAAAAGTGAAGAGTGTAGATACAGCCACAAAAAGTCGTATCTTCACTCCTCACTCTCCACTCTTCACTCTATCTTAAAAGAGGCAATAAAAATGAAATTCTACATAACCACGCCGATCTACTACGTAAACGACATCCCGCACATAGGGCATTCATATACCACGATAGCTGCGGACATTTTGGCAAGATGGAAAAGGCTTAACGGCTTTGACGTTTTCTTTCTTACAGGCACCGACGAACACGGCGCAAAAATAGCCGCCGCGGCAAAAGAAAAGGTCAAACTGCCCCAGGAACTTTGCGACGAAATGAGCGAAAAGTTTATGGAGGCATGGAAGCTTCTCAATATTTCAAACGACGGCTTTATACGCACAACCGAACCTAGACACGCCGCGGCCGTGGAAAAAATAGTGCAGGCTCTTTACGACAAAGGCCTGATTTATAAAAGCAAATACGAAGCTCTTTACTGCGTTGGCTGCGAGAAGTTCATTGCCGAAAAAGATCTGGATGAAGACGGCTATTGTCCGTACCATAAAGCAAAGCCGGAACTTCAGGCTGAAGAGAATTATTTTTTTAAGCTTTCTTCTTTCCAGCAGGCGCTTTTGGAAAGAATTACCGACGCAACCCACAAAGAACATATAGAAATACAGCCGGAAGAAAGAAGAAACGAAATAATAGGAAAGCTTAAGCTCGGGCTTGAAGACATAAGCGTCTCAAGAACCGCGGTAGAATGGGGCATCCCCATGCCTTTCGACAAAGAGCAGACCGCTTACGTTTGGGTGGACGCTTTGATCAACTATCTTACCGGAATAGGATACCCCTCGGATGAAAAGCTCTGTGCAAAATACTGGCCGGCGGACGTGCATCTTATGGCAAAAGACATTCTGTGGTTCCACTCGGTCATATGGCCGGCTATTTTGATGGGCGCAGGTTTTGCGCTGCCGAAAAAAGTTTATTCGCACGGTTTTTTTACTTTAAACGGCAGCAAAATGTCAAAGAGCCTCGGCAATGTAATTTCCCCTCAGGAGCTTGTAGACAAGTTTGGCGTTGACGCTGCAAGATATCTTGCCGTAACGCTGATTCCTTTCGGCCCT
>WQUP01000224.1 GCA_009782015.1 Endomicrobiia bacterium
AAATGGATATTGAGTTGTTAGTTGTCACCCTGCGCAAAGTCGCAGGGTCTATAAATTAATAGATTCTGCGACTTCGCGCAGAATGACAACTACTTCTTAATAAAATATTCGGATTAAGCAGAATGTTTTAAATATCCACCTTTAGAACACTCCCTCCACAGGAGGGGAATTTACGGCTTGTTAAAAACTCTAATGGGAAATCTGGGTAGGAGGAATTTATATGCAAGACAAAGCGTTAGCTGTTTTTGAAGATTTTAAGATACGTCGGCTCTACGATGAGAAAGCTGATAAGTGGTACTTTTCAGTCGTTGATGTCATCACCGCTTTAACGCAAAGCAGCCGTCCGAGGAAGTATTGGGATGACTTGAAGCGCAAATTAAAAGAGGAAGGCAGTCAACTGTCCGAAAAAATCGGACAGTTGAAAATGGAAGCTCCGGATGGAAAACAGAGGCTTACTGATGCTGCCGATGTAGAACAGTTATTGCGTCTCATACAATCCGTTCCAAGCCCCAAGGCAGAGCCGTTTAAACAATGGCTTGCAAAAGTCGGATATGAGCGTATGCAGGAAACGGCAAATCCAGAAATGTCTTTAAATCGCGCAAGGGAGAATTGGAAGTCGCACGGCCGAAGCGAAAAATGGATACAACAGCGCATGACAGGTCAGGAAACGCGCAACAAACTGACTGACTATTGGCAGACGCACGGAGTTACGGAATCTGATGAGTTTGCAGTTTTGACAAATATCATACACAAAGAGTGGTCAGGTTTGTCGGTAAAGGGGCATAAAGCGCTAAAAGGCCTTAAAAACCAAAATCTTCGCGACCACATGGGAGAGGCGGAATTGATTTTTACCGCACTTGCCGAACTTACAACGCGCCAGATAGCAGAAAATAAAAAAGCCAAAGGTTTGAAAGAAAATAAAAAGGCGGGCAAAGAAGGCGGCGGTTTTGCAAAAACGGCAAGAGTTGCCTTTGAAAAAAAGACAGGACAAAAGGTAGTCACCGGAAAAAACTTTTTGCCGGATGCGGAAATAAAGAAACTTGAAAACCAATAAGAATTGCGCCGCGCCGGAACTACGGCGAAAGGCTTGAAGCGATAAATCAAAAAGTGATTGATTTTTGAAATAAATCTCCTCAGCGTATCTTTACAAAAACAGCCAAAGTTTATATCATATCTCATTATCATAAAAAATAATTACCAATGACGAATTACAAATTACGAATTATAAATCAACATCAACGGCAGATTGCGGGTCAAGCCCGCAATGACGTCTTTTTTATTTTTTTGCCGTTGATTCGTAATTCCCCCGATTTAGACATTCGGGGGCAGGCTCCATTTGTAATTCGTAATTGCCGTTAAAAAGGAGTATCTATGAATCAGGATTTATTCAACGAAAACCAAGAGACGTTCTTTTCCCAAAACGCAAAAGCTTTTGTCGCGGTGCCTAACCTCCCCGAAGTTTTAACTCCTCTTTTAGCCATCGCAAACAACATGTGGTGGTGCTGGAACAGCGACGCCGTGGAGCTTTTCAGAAGGCTCGACAGGGACATGTGGGAAGAAACATACCACAATCCTAAAATGATGCTCGGCACCGTAAGCCAAAAGAGGCTTGAAGAGCTTGCCGAAGACGACAGTTTTATCTCTCACATGGAAAGAGTGAAAGCCGCTCTCGACAAATATATGACCATGAATACGTGGTTTCACGACTCATGTTCGGATTGCTCCAACATGCAGTTCGCTTATTTCTCGACGGAGTTTGGCGTGCACGAGAGCATTCCGATCTATTCCGGAGGCCTCGGCATTCTCTCGGGCGACCACTTAAAGTCTGCAAGCGACATGGGTCTTCCGCTTGTCGGAGTCGGACTTCTTTACAGGTACGGTTACTTCAAACAGTTTTTGAGTTTTGACGGCTGGCAGCAGGAAGAGTACAACGAAAATTATTTTATACGCATGCCGCTGCAGCCCGTTAAAAATCCCGACGGCACAAACCTTATCATAGACATGGACATGCAGAAAAATAAAGTTTACGCAAAAGTCTGGAAGCTGCAGGTAGGCAGAGTACCTCTCTATCTTTTGGACACGGATTTTGATATGAACCCCAAAGAAGTCCGCGAAATCACCGGACAGCTTTACGGCGGCGACAGGGAGATGAGAATACGCCAGGAGATAGTGCTCGGCGTTGGCGGCGTAAGGCTGCTGAAGGCTTTGAATATCGATCCCAGCGTCATACACATAAACGAGGGGCATTCGGCGTTTCTGATTTTTGAAAAGATGAGGCAGTACATAGAAGATAACGAACTTTCTCCGCTTGAGGCGCTGCAGCTGGTCAAAAAAGGGTGCGTGTTTACCACGCATACGCCGGTGCCAGCGGGCAACGAGATGTTTACGACGGATTTGGTGCTAAAGTACTTTGAGCCTATGTATAAAAAGCTCGGTCTTACAACCGAGCAGTTTTTGGCGCTCGGGGCTTTTCCGGTTAAAGATATAAAGACAAGCAGCCCCGCGAATTTTTCCATGACGATACTTGCTTTGAAAATGTCCAATAAGGCCAACGGCGTCAGCAGGCTGCATGCGACTGTCGCAAGGCAGATGTGGTCGGGAATATGGCCGGACCTTCCCAGAAAAGAAGTGCCGATCACGCACATCACCAACGGAATACACACAAATACATGGCTTTCATACGAGTTTGCCGGGCTTTTTGACAGATACTTAGGCTCATCCTGGAAAGACGAGCCGGCAGACCATTCTATCTGGAACAGAGTCGCGCACATTCCCGACGCAGAACTTTGGAGAAGCCACGAGAGAAGAAGAGAAAGGCTTGTCTCTTTCACAAGAATGAGGCTGAAACACCAGCTTGAAAGGCGCGGAGCTTCCCAGAAAACGATAAGTTATGCCGACGAAGTTTTGGATCCGGAAGCATTGACCATAGGTTTTGCCAGAAGATTTGCTTCTTACAAACGCGGCGATCTTATTTTCAGGGATTTGGAGAGGATAAGAAAGATACTCACCAGCAAATCGCATCCTGTGCAGATAATAATAGCCGGAAAGGCTCATCCGCAGGACAATACCGGAAAAGAGATCATCAAAAAGATTATCGAGCTTTCTAAAGATCCGGAACTCAGGTATAAAGTGGTTTTCCTTGAAGATTACGACATGAACGTCGCGCATTATCTTGTGCAGGGCGCGGACATCTGGCTCAACAATCCGCTCAGGCCCGAAGAAGCTTCAGGCACAAGCGGAATGAAGGCGGCCGTAAACGGAGTGATAAATTTCTCGGTTCTTGACGGCTGGTGGTGCGAAGGTTACAACGGCGAAAACGGCTGGAGAATAGGCTCCATAGACCAGTACTCCGACAAGGCCTATCAGGACGAAGTCGAAA
>WQUP01000225.1 GCA_009782015.1 Endomicrobiia bacterium
AAAGAGACGGTTTTGAAAACAAAGGCGCTACTTGATAAAATAAATTTTTACAGGTTTGCTTCCGTAAAAAGCGATGAAAAATCCATGAGAGGAATTTTTGAGGAAGTAAAGGACGCGGTTAAGGAACTGGAGAAATAATATGAAAAAAATCTTTTTTTTCGCATTGATAGCGTTTTGCATCGCCGGCTGCGGCGGCCCGCGGGATTCTTATAATGACAGGCTTTCTCTTGCTGAGAGCAGTTTTAAAGCCGGAGATTATGCCAAAGCCGCAGCGGCGTATGAAAACATTGTAAACGTCGAAGGGGTGAAAAATCCGTATATTTACTATAATCTTTCAAACGCCTGCTACAGAAGCGGGCAAATGGGAAAGGCCGTACTGAATATCGAAAGAGCTTGGCGGCTTGCGCCGCGTGACAGCGACATAAGGCATAACCGGAACTTTCTTAGAAATCTTGCCGGACAATCCCATGCGTCGTTTTTTGCGGCGGCGTCAAACGCAATACTCGGCGTATGCTCGCTTAACGAGGCTGCCGCGGCGGTTTTGCTGCTTTTTGCCGGTTTTTGCATTTTGATGTCATTATATTTTTTGCTGAGAAAAAAAGCGTTTAAGGCGGCTGCAATAACGGCGGCAGTTTTATTTATTCCGGCGGCTGCGTTATCGGGTTTTAAAATATACTCGGAGATGCTTGTAACAAAGGCCGTCTTTATCGAAGAAGGCGCCGTGAGAAGCGGTCCCGGAGATATCAACGCGGAGCTTTTTACCGCCGGCGAAGGCAGGGTCGTAAGAGTTTTGTCGCAGAGCGGGGATTGGAGCAGCATACAATCGGACGAAGGCGGCGCCAGTCAGTACGGATGGGCGGAAAGCTCAAAATTGGAGAAAATATGACGCGCAAAATCGCTGTTTTCGGGGGGTCTTTCGACCCCGTTCATAGAGAGCACTCGGAAATGGCGGAGCGCGCCGTAAAAGAATTCGCTTTGGATAAAGTTATTTTTGTCGTCGCTTATTCTCCGGCGCATAAGGCGCGGCAGTTTGCCGGTATAGAAGACAGAATGGCCATGGTAAAACTTGCGGCTGAGAGTATTGAAAAAGCCGAAGTAAGTTCTTATGAAGCCGAACAAGAAAGCGTAGTTTATTCTTACCAGACGCTCGATTACTTTCAAAACCTCTATCCTGACGGCGAGATATTTATGCTTATAGGTTCGGACTCTTTGGCGAACCTGCCGGAATGGAAAAATATAGATTATCTCGCTTCAAAATACAAATTTATAGTCGCAAAACGCCCGGGCATAGAAATATCCGCAGATACGGAGTATCTGGACAGATGTCTTTTTATTTCCGAAGAGATGAACGATGTTTCATCGACCGAAATAAGAAGGCTGCTCAAAGAAAGAAGCGCGGAAGCATTAAAATATATCGACGAGAAAGTGTACGGTTACATAATCGAACATGGATTATACAAATGAGGTTTTTACGTCGTCATTGCGGCTCGGAGGCCGCAATGACGGCAAAAGGATATACTCAAATGAAAAATCTTGAACAAAAAATATTCGAATATCTTGCGGCAAATTTGAGCCCTAAAAGGTTCGAGCATTCGTATCAGGTGGCAAAGCTTGCGTCCGAGCTTGCTGCGGCGCACGGCGCCGACGTTCTGAAAGCGCAGACGGCCGGGCTTTTGCACGACTGCGCAAAATCGATGTCTGACAAACAGCTTGTAAATTTTTGCCGCAAACACGCTAAAAAGATTAAATATTTTGACGGTATCCGTAAAAACGCCCCGTATCTGCTGCACTGTTACGCTGGAGCCGTTATCGCAAAAGAAAAACTCGGGATAAAAGACGCGGATATTTTGAACGCAATCATAAACCATACGCTAGGAAGAGAAAATATGAGCGCGCTTGAAAAGATAATCTTTATAGCCGATTCGGCGTCGTACGACAGAAAATGCGGCGCCTGCTCAAAAATGAGGGCTTTGGCAAAGAAAGATTTGGACGCAGGTTTTTTAGCGGCGCTTGCAAACAAGATAAAATATGTCGTCGAAAGCATGGAGCGGATCTGCGGCCAGACGATAGACACGTGGAATTACTATGCAAAAGAGAACTAAGACCGCTCTGGCTGTATTCGCGGTCATTTTGCCGGTTTTGATCGCCGTCGCGGCATTCGTGATTGTGCGCGCGGTCAAAAGCGACGAGATTTCGCAAAAACTTTTTTCCGGCAAGCCTTTATATTTCACGGCGCTGCTTTACGGCACGGAAAAAGCGCTTCCGGGAAAGCTTGAAGCTTTTGCCGTTTATTACGACCGCGAAAGCGGCCTTTTAAAAATATTGTCTATGAATACGGATGCCGTTGTGTTCAGAAAAAAAACAAGAGCCAAAAGTTTTCGGGATACTTTTTTTGAAGACGCTAAAAAAGACGTAAAAATAGCGGTCTCGAATTTTTATGCAGATATGTTTGAAGCGTTGAACAATACGTTTACGCCTGATTTTTACGTAAACATGGACTATGAAACGTTTTTCAGGCTCGTTTCGAAAGACAAAAGCGTTAAAGAGCTGGCGTCAGAGGAGAGTTTCGCAACCAGAGACGCGCAGTGCGTAAACCAGCTTGAAAGAGCCGAAGCGCTTCTCGCTTTGATTAAAAAGCGCACTTTTTCTTCGGTCAAAAATTTCAACGCCAATATAAACTCAATGGATACCAATCTCACGAAATCGGCGTTTCTCAGGTTTGCGCTTCATTTCAGGATGCATAATGCGAAAATAATGTTTTGCGCGATGCCGGTAAAATATGCCAGAAAAAGAGTAGAACCGGATAAAGTCAATACTGCTGATTTTCTGGCAAACGTATTTTATGCGCCGGTCTCTGCTGAGTCTAAAAAAAATAACACGCTTGTGGAAGTGATGAACGCTTCGCAGAAGCCGCGCATGGCCGAGAAAGCTTCATGGGTTTTAAGAGAACAAAAATTCGACGTTCTGGACTGGAGCAACTTCAAGACTGCCTACGCCGCTACCGTCATAAAAGATTACTGCGGGGATTTCGCCGGCGCCGAGAAAATAGCGAAAGCTTTGGGCTGCGGAAAAATAATAGTTTCTTATGACGCCAAAAGTTACTATAATTTCGGCGTATTCATAGGCTCAGACTGCGCGATTTACGATAAGCTTGACAAGCGCGTTTCACGCGCGGAAGCCAAGAAGCCCGGCACCTGAGAAGCCGAGCGCCGGCAGAAAGTCTAAATGATTTTTTGGTTAAAGAGCAGGTATCCGAAACAAAAAGAGGTAAAAAATGGGAAAAATTGATTTTCGCGATTTGGCAGTTAAAGCCGCAAAAATTGCGGACGATAAAAAGGCTTTAGGCACGGTTATTCTCGACGTCAGGGATTTGAC
>WQUP01000226.1 GCA_009782015.1 Endomicrobiia bacterium
TGAGCGACGGCGTTGTCTTTGCTCAGCTTCTCAACTTCTCAGCGTCCCAGCTTCTAAACAAAGGGAGCATGAAATGTTTGACATTGCAAAAGATTTAAAGTTTGACGATAAGGGATTGATTCCCGCGGTAGTACAGGACTGGAAAGACGGCGCTGTTTTGATGGTTGCTTACATGAACAAAGAAGCCGTCAAAAGAACGCTTAAGACGAAAAAGGCAACTTTCTGGAGCCGTTCCAGGCAGTCTTTCTGGGTTAAAGGCGAAAGCTCGGGAAATATACAGAAAGTCAAAGAGTTTTACTTTGACTGCGACGGCGACTGCATAGTGCTTAAGGTCCAGCAGATAGGCGGCGCGGCCTGCCATACCGGCCACAGAAGCTGTTTTTTCAGAAAAGTCACTTCAACAGGAAATACTAAAGTCGTAGGAAAAAAGTTGTTTGATCCGGAAAAAGTGTATAAAAAATAATGATTAATGATAAATGGTTAATGGTAAATGTCGGAGCGGTTTCGGGACATTGTCCCTTCGCCGCAACTATTATTGCGCGCAAAGCGCGCTCATTAATTTATCATTAACCATTAACCATTTATCATTGGAGTTATATCATGGCTAAAGTCAAAATATGCGGGCTGGCAAGTTACGGGGACGCGTTAGATGCAACTAATCTCGGCGCTGATTTTTTGGGGTTTCATTTTATAAAGGAATCTCCTAAAAAAGTTTCCGAGAAACTTGTCTGCGACATAATGTCTAAGCTTCCGCCTTTTGTTACGCCTGTCGGCGTATTTGCCAATGAGGAGCAGAAGGCGATAGCCAAAACCGTAAAAAAATGCAATCTGAAAAACGTGCAGTTTAACGCAGACGAGTCTCCGGAGTTTTGCAAGGCGGCGCAGGAAGTGCTCGGTGTAAAAGTTTTCAAGTTTTTTAAGCTCGAAAACGAAAGCGATATTTTAAAGCTTCAGCATTACATTGGAAACGTTGATTATTTTATGTTGGACGTCGGCTATATTGGCGGCGAAACTGCCAATGGCAGCGAAACCGCCGATGGCAGCGAAACTGCCAATGGCAGTGAAACTGTGAAATATAACTATGAGTTTGCTTCAAAAGCAGGCGGGTACAAGGTGCCCTTTTTTATTTCGGGAAGCATAACCCCGGAAGATATTGAAGCGGCAACTGAAGCCGCGGCCCCTTTCGGATTCGACGGCGACGCCGGCATAGAAAGGCTGCCCAAGAGAAAAGATTACGACAAGATGAATGCGTTTATAAGATATTCGCACGGATTGAAGTAACGGCAATTAATAGTTAATAGAGAATAATTAATAGTTAACGGCAAAACGCCTTGTCATTCTGCGCGTAGTCGCAGAATCTATAAAATTGCGGGCAAAGCCCGCTCCTAAACTATTAACTATTCATTATTAACTGTTAACTATTTGAGGTACTTTAAATGAAATTCAAAATCGCGAAAGAGGCGTTGGAAATAGAATCAAAAGCGGTCAAAGACCAGATAGGACATCTTGACTCGAATTTTGACAAAGCCGTCAACATAATCAAAAACTGCTCCGGCCGCGCTGTTGTTATGGGCCTTGGAAAATCCGGGCTTATAGGCAGAAAAATATCCGCTACGATGTCTTCGGTCGGCATTCCTTCTGTTTTTCTCCATCCGTCCGAGGGGCTGCACGGCGATATAGGCATGATCATGAAAGACGATGTTGTCATCATGCTTTCCTATTCCGGAGAAACCGAAGAGATAAAAAAAGTGCTTCCTGTTTTAAGAAAGATGAAGATAAAGGTCATAGTCATGACCGGAAAAACAAAAGCTTTGGTATGGCAGAACAGCGACTGCGTTATAGACTGCAGCGTCGAAAAGGAAGCCTGCCCTTATAATCTTGCGCCTACGTCTTCCACAACGGCAATGCTTGCAATGGGAGACGCTTTGGCGCTAACGGTTTCAAACTTAAAAGGCTTTAAAAGAGAAAACCTTGCGTTGTTTCATCCGCTCGGCGCCATAGGCAAAAAACTTACCATGCAGGTGAGCGATATAATGAGAAAAGGCAAACAAAATCCTATAGTAAAACAAACCGCGACGGTTGAAGAGGCTCTTTTGGTTATGACCGGCACAAGAATGGGCGCTACGAGCATAGTTGACGGAGAAGGCAAGATAATAGGCTTTTTTACAGACGGCGATTTGAGAAGACAGCTGCAACAGGATGAGAAAATATTAAAAAGAAAAATAACCGAAGTCATGACTAAATCTCCTAGAACCGTTATGCCCGAAATGATGGCGGTCGAGGCAGCACAGGTTTTGAAAGAACACAATATCGACAATATTCCGGTAGTGGATAAAAATAAAAAACCTCTCGGCATTTTGGATCAGGGGGATTTGCTGGCAGAGGGAATTTCTTAACGGCAGGTAATAGTTAATAATTAACAGTTAATAGTTGACGACAATGACAAAACGGTTTGTCATTCTGCGCGGGGCCTGCCCTGAGCGAAGTCGCAGGGTCGCAGAATCTATAAAATTGCGGGCAAAGCCCGCTCCAAAACTATTAACTATTCACTATTAATTATTAACTTAACCCGGAGGGGTAATATGGCAACTACAAACGTGGACAAATCATCTAAAAAAGGTCTTCCGGCGGGCATCTGGACAAAATGCAAGAAATGCGACCAGATTCTTCTGCAGAAGGATTACGAAGAAAATCTTATGGTTTGCCCTAAGTGCGGCTACTACGCAAGGCTTAACGCGCATAAGCGCATAGAGTTTACCGTTGACAGCGGAAGCTTTAAAGAAACCGATAAGGATATGAAGCCTGTGGACTTTTTAAACTTTCCGGGATACTCGGATAAGATAAAAAAGTCTCAGGTAAACGACGCTATAGTGACGGGCGAAGCGAAGATCGGCGGGCAGAGTGTCATGATTGCCGTCATGGACTTTGAGTTTATGGGCGGCAGCATGGGTTCGGTTGTAGGAGAAAAAGTCGTAAGAGCCGTCGAGTCTGCAATAGAGAAAAAGTGTCCGGTAATAATAGTTTCAGCTTCCGGCGGCGCCAGAATGCAGGAAGGGATAGTTTCTCTTATGCAGATGGGAAAAACAAGCGCGGCTTTGGCCAGGCTTGCAGATTTCGGCCTTCCGTATATATCCATTTTGACTGATCCAACTACCGGCGGAGTTGCGGCGAGTTTTGCCATGCTCGGCGACATAAACATAGCCGAGCCCAGGGCTCTTGTGGGCTTTGCCGGACCGAGAGTCATAGAGACTACTATCAGACAGCAGCTTCCGGAAGGTTTTCAGCTTTCTGAGTTTTTGGAAAAGCACGGAATGGTTGACATCGTAGTCGAAAGAAAAAACATGAGAGACGTGATAATAAAAGCGCTTAAGT
>WQUP01000227.1 GCA_009782015.1 Endomicrobiia bacterium
GAGAGTGAAGATACGGCAAATGTTTTTTGATGTCATTGCGAGCACTGAAAGGGCGCGGCAATCCAGTGTAGTTGTCGTATCTTCGCTCCTCACTCTCCACTCTTCACTCTGTCGTTAAAAGTTGGTAAAAATGCTTGTAAGAAAAGCTGGCATAAACGATTTTAGAGACGCGTTAAAGCTTGTCAAAATTACGGGTTGCGACGTTTATGCTCGCAGACTTCTGGCAAAAAAAGCCGTATTTATTCCGGTCGCGGTTGAAAATATCGACAACAGGGCCGCTAACATTTTAAAGCAGGAAGCGCTGGCGTGCGGAGCGGACGCGGCAGTAAGCGAAAACGTCAGCAGGTTTAAAAAAGGTTTTTCAAACGCTTTGATTTTTGCGACGGCAAAACAGCTTGAGACGCTTGCCGCAAAACTTGCCTTGCAGCCTTTCGGGCTTAAAGAAGCCGCAAGAGGCATTGCCTCCATATATGAAGAGGCCGTATCGGAAAAAAGGGTTTTCAGATATAAAAAAGCGTTTTTAGATCTTTGTACGCCGGCAATTATGGGAATAATAAACGTGTCGCCGGACTCTTTTTCCGGAGACGGACTTTCTGATCCCGCCGCCGCCGCGGCAAAAGCCGAAGAGTTTGAAAATTACGGTGCAAAGATAATAGATCTGGGAGCCGAGTCGTCGCGTCCGGGAGCAAAGCCGGCCGGCGCAAAAGAAGAGATAAAAAGGCTTATTCCGGCGCTTAAAAGAATAAAGAAAGCCGTAAAGATTCCCGTTTCGGTTGATACGTACAGATACGAAACGGCGCAAGCCGCGTTGTCCGAAGGCGCGGACATAATAAACGACATTTACGCGCTCCGCAGCGGAAAAGAGAAGCTTGCAGAACTTATTGCCGATACGAAAGCCGGCGTTATTTTGATGCACATGAAGGGGACGCCGGAGAACATGCAGAAAAAGCCATCGTACAAAAACTGCGTGTCGGAAGTTTTTGAGTTTTTGCGCGAGCGAAAAAAATTCGCTTTAAGCTGCGGGATTGAAGAGGATTTTATTTCCGTTGATTCCGGCATAGGTTTTGGAAAAACGGCAGAGCATAACTTTGAACTGGTAAAAAATATGAGGGCGTTCTCTTTGCTGGGAGCGGTTACGGCGGGCGTTTCAAGAAAAAGTTTTGTAAAGGCCGCCGCGGGAGAAGAAAAATATGCGTTTGTCGCCGCAAACTTCGCCGCGGCTTCAAACGGAGCCGACATCGTGAGAGTTCACGACGTAAAAGAGACGGCGGCGGCGTTAAAATTTTTAGTGGGGTTGCGCGCAATATGATGGATACAATTGCAGGCATTTACGGCAAATACATAGTCAACGTGCTCGATATTCTTATTTTGGCTTTCGTTTTTTACAGGGTCATACTTATTATAAAAGGAACGAGGGCAACTCAGATAATACTTGGCATATTGTTTTTGCTCGGGCTTACGATAGTTGCCAGAGACGTGGTTCATTTAAGAGCAGTTTCGTGGATTTTGGATAATTTTTGGTTTGCCGCCGTCATAATATTTGCCGTAGTGTTTCAGACCGAAATCAGAAACGTTTTGGCTCAGATCGGAAGCCAGATATGGGGCAGCGGCGCAAACATAAAGGAAACTTACATAGCCGACATAGCGGAAGCCGTAGAAGATTTAAGCGCGTCTATGATGGGCTGCCTTATCGTCATAGAAAACGACATGGGACTTAAAAATTACACGGAAACAGGGGTCGCGCTCAACGCCAATATTTCAAAAGAGCTTCTGCTTTCGATATTTAAAAATAAATCCGCGCCTCTTCACGACGGAGCCGTAATAATAGTAAATAATAAAATCACGGCTGCAGGCTGCCTTCTTCCTCTAAGCCACGATACTGACGTAAAGCTGTTCGGCACAAGGCACAGAGCCGCTTTGGGATTGAGCGAAATAACGGACGCGCTCGTAATAGTGGTGTCCGAAGAGACCGGACATGTTTCCGCGGCTTACAAAGGAAAGCTGATAAGCAATATCTCCATTTCAAAGCTTAAGGAAATAATTTCCACAAACGGATCGGGTTTAAAAGGCAAATGAAAAATTTACTTCAAAAAATAAAAAGAAACTGGCATCTGAAGCTGCTTGCGCTCGGGCTTGCTATAGCCGTGTGGCTGTATGTCATATACAGATAACGGCAAATAACAATTAAAGACATAAAAGACGTTCGTGCCGTTAATTGTAATTTGTTATTTGTAAATTGTTAATTATTGTCGGGAGGCTAAATGAAAACGTATGAAAAGCATATAAAATTCTTCGGAACTGATGGGATAAGAGGAGACGCGTCAAAGTTTCCTTTTGACGATTATACTCTGTCCGTGATAGGCAGATCGGCTGCGGAAGAACTCCACGCGCCTAAAGGGACTATTCTCATACTGCGCGATACGAGACAGTCCGGCGAAAGAATAGAGAGAGCGCTTGCCAAAGGAATAGCGCAGGCGGGATTAAAAACAGTTTTTGCCGGAGTGCTGACTACTCCCGCGGCGGCGGCGCTTTTAAAAAGCGGAAAATACTGCGCGGCTGTTGTAATATCGGCGTCCCACAATCCGTGGGAAGACAACGGAATCAAGATTTTCAATTCAAAAGGCTCAAAACTTTCCGATTCGACCGAGATGAGAATAGAAAAGAGGATAAATTCTTATCTTTCATCCCCGAAAAACTTAAAATCCCTCAAATGCAAAGCTGCTCCTAAAAAAGACTCGTCTCTTTTGAAAACGTACGAAAATTTCATAATCAAAAATTTCGGCAAAGGCAGCCTGAAAGGCAAAACCATAGTTGTTGACTGCGCTAACGGCGCGGCGTATAAATGCGCTCCCGCCGTTTTGAAAAAACTTGGCGCGAAAGTAATAGCGCTAAATACTAAACCCGACGGAAAAAATATAAATTTGAACTGTGGAGCGCTTCACCCGGAATGTGCTGCCCAAGCCGTAAAAAAGAATAAGGCGTTTTGCGGATTCGCTTTTGACGGAGACGCGGACAGGCTTATATGCATTGACGAAACGGGCGTTGTAAAGGACGGCGACTTTTTTCTGGCGGCTATGTCTGCCGATATGAAAAAAAGAGGAAAGCTCAGAAACAATATTTTAGTCACCACGGTAATGGCTAATCTCGGGCTTATGCTGGCCATGAAAGCGGCCGGAATTAAAACGATAGTTTCAAAAGTCGGCGACAGATACGTTCTTGAAGATATGAAAAAATATAAGGCTTCGCTCGGCGGAGAACAGTCGGGGCATTTTATTTTCTTGGATATTTTGGGCACCGGAGACGGTCTCTTGAGCGCGGTGCGGCTTCTTGCGGCTTTAAACCGCGAAAATAAAACGAT
>WQUP01000228.1 GCA_009782015.1 Endomicrobiia bacterium
GCGGGAGTATAAACTTTACAAATAATAAAGCCGAAGGTTTTGGCGGAGCGTTGTATATGTCAGGCAGTAACATTTATACTTACTCTTCCGTCGCGGTAACGTTTAACACTGACGGCGGAGAAGTGTTGTTTAGAGGCAATACGGCAAACGGCGCGCCCAACGATGTGTACATGGATATATATTCGCAGCTGGATATAAGCGGAGCAAACGCGATAAGATTTGAAGACGGAATAATAACAAGTACCGATGCGGCCGGAATTGCTATAAACAAATCCGGAGCCGGCGCGATGTATCTTGGCGGGGACAATCAGATCTGGGGCGACTTCAACATAAGCGGCGGCGATATAATAGTGATGGCAAATGCCGCATATACGGGAAAAGCTTTGGAAGCGGCAAACGGCTCAAGCGCATTGGACATGCACAACGGCACGGTAAATACCGTTACATTAACCGACAGCTTTGCAACCGGCACCAATCTAAAGATGGACATCTTTTCCGACGGGACAAACGACTTAATACAATGCACAACTGCAACAATAGCCGGCAATTTGGACATATTCGCAGGCGTTGGAACGTATCATGCCAAAGAGTTTGACTTGATAATAACGAGCGGGACGGACTATTTGAGCGGGACGTTTGGAAGCAGCGCGATAAACTACAAGAGTTTGACATACGAAATAAGGTATGAAGACGGTATAGTAAAACTTATAGTTGACGGAGTAACCACAACGAATTTCGGGGAATTAAGTCCGCTGACATACAATCAAAGGCAGACAGCGGGAGCGTTTGACAAGATGACCTCGCCTTCGGCAGAGTGGGCTTCGGTGTTGAACGATATGATGATAAATCAAAATAACGGCAACATAGCCGCGGTAAAAGATTTTCTTTCCAAAACGTCGGGATATTTCTTAGCAAACGCAATAAGAAACATGGCGGCAGACAGCCCGAACAATGAAGTTTACGATAAAATCAGAGGCAGGGATGCGGGGATGCAGGGATGCGGGGTAACTGATAACAACGGATTATGGATACAGCTGAGAGGCGGTCTGGAAACGTTTAAAGAAGACGAAAATTCGCTCAGGGATTACAGGGATTTATCATACGGCGTAATGCTCGGATTTGACAGATTTCTGGCTGACAAAGTTCTCGGCGGCGACTTGATGTGGGGAGTTTACGGAAGGTTCAACAAAAACAACATAACGCAGGGCTTGAACAAAGCTGACGGAACGAACAACGGATTAGGTTTATACGGCGGCTACATAAGGGACAGCTGGGAATTGAAAGCAATGTTGCTTGGCAGCTACGACATGTTTAACACGCAAAGAGGGGAACTTGGTCCGGTATCTAAAGCGGACATAACGGGAATAACGGTAAGCGGCGATTTGGAAGCAGCATTAAAGATAGGATTGACGGAAAGCTTAAAGTTCAGACCTTTTGCCGGATTAGAGATAGCCAACACCAATTACGGAGACTTTAAAGAAACCGGCGGCGGAATATATGATTTAGACACAAAAGGCGGAAACTATTTAAGGAGCGCGGGAAGATTAGGAGCGGGAGTGGATTACGAGAAAGGAATATGGATATGGTACGCAAATATTGAAGGAAAGTATGTGTTTGAAGGAACAAAGCCCGAGATAGAAAGCCAGTTTAACGGAACCGGAATAGATTTTTACAGCAGGGGAGCGGATGAAAAGAACGTAGTGATAGGAGCAGGAGCCGGCGGCGAAGTGAGAATAAGCCAACACTGGAAAGGCTTTGCAAACGCGAAGTATTACATAGGCGAGAAATACGAGAGTATATACGGCAATATAGGTATAAGGTATATGTTCGGCGGCAGAGAAAAAGAAGTTAACAGTTATGAAACAGCGTCAAATGCAGCGGAAGCGCAGATGAAGGCCAGGGAAGAAGCGGCGTTGTTAGAAGCCCAAAGAAAAGCAGCTGAAGCCGCAGCGCTTGAAGCGCAGAGACAAGCGGAAGAGGCAGCAAAGGCGCAGAGAGCATCGGAAGAAGCGGCAATAACCAAAGAGATAAGCGACGCAGATTTGGCAAAGCAAAAAGCGGAAGCCGAGGCAAGAAGAAAGAGGGCAATGCTTAAGACATACACATTGACAACGCATTTTGAAACGAACAGCTACTTTCTGAGCGAAGAAGATAAGGATCAGATAAGAAAGATAGCCGAAGAGCTGAAGAATTACGATTACAAGAAGATAACGATAGAAGGCCACACGGACAACACAGGCTCAAAAGAAACAAACAAGAGATTATCAAGGCAGAGAGCAAGAAGCGTGTATGATGAATTTACAAAAGCAGGAATCTCGGCGGAAAAGATGAGTTATCAGGGCTTTGCCGATACAATGCCTGTGCAGAGCAACTCAACTGCCGAAGGCAGAGCGGCGAACAGAAGGACGGAGATATTTGTAGAGTAACGGCGGAAGCTCAGAAGTTCGGCAGCTCGGCAAAGACAAAGACTTTGTTGTTGCCGTTACCGAACTTCCGGGCTTCTGAGCTGCCTAACTTCCGCCGTTAAAAAATTGACAAAGTATTCAGATTTTTGCATAATTAACGGCATTAAAACTTGGATCCCCGATTAAGACATTCGGGGATGACAAAAGAGCGGAAATAAAACTTGCTTTTGTCAATTTATAAAGGAGAAGCGCTGAAATGAAAGAAGGAATACATCCGAAATACGAAGACTGCACGGTATCGTGTGCGTGCGGTTACACGTTTAAAACACGTTCGACTAAGCCGGTAATCAAGCTTGAAATATGTTCCAACTGCCATCCGTTTTTCACGGGCAAACAGAAGCTTATAGATACGGCCGGAAGAGTGGAAAAGTTCCAAAAGCGTTTTGCAAAGACCGAAGGAAAGACTGTCGTAAAAAAGAAAGCCGAGAAGAAAGTTCCGGCGCCGAGAAAGACCTCCGGCAAAATACTTACGACTTCGCCGAAAAAGGCCAAAACTCCGGTAAAGAAAGAAAAAGACGCGAAAAAAGAAAAGTAGAATTTAAACATAATTTTATGACAGAACCGGCAGGCATTTCCGGTTCTGTCATATTTTTTGTAGTATAAAATTGTATTTTGTTGTTATTTATTAAAGACCTTAAGGACTTTAAAGTCTTTAAGGACCTTAATAAACGCAGATTCCGGCTTGGAGGCCGGAATGGCAAATAAGAGAAAAATATGTTTCTAGAAAAACTAAAATCACTGCACGACCAATTTAAAGAAACTGAAAAAAAGCTCGGAGATCCGTCCGTTGTAAACAATCAGGACGAATACCGCGAGCTCACAAAACAGCACTCCTATCTCATGCCGATTTCGGAAAAATATCATGAGTATTCTAAGCT